>JAIQEX010000080.1 GCA_020073615.1 Terriglobia bacterium | reverse complement strand
CCGGCAGTTGCCGCGGCTTGCCGGGTCGGGGCAATTCTCCCAGCGCTGCGTCCAGACCGAATTGGAGAAACTTCTGAATACACAGCACCACCGTGCTGCGACTGACATGGTGATGTCGCGCAATGGCTTCATCACTCTGGCCGGATCGCGAATCCAAGAGAAACGCTGCCCGAAGGGTGCGCCGTTTCTCCTCAGTTCGAGACTTGCGGATGGACTCCAGCTTGAGCATATCCTGCTCGCTGAATTGGAGGGGACTGCGCTTCCTCGGGAAGGGCATGACCCATTAAAACATAAATCGAGTTAAATGTATCGGTATTTAGAGAACGATGATCTAGTACCCGTCGCGGCGCACGGTGCTTGACGAAACATGTTGCGCGGCATATAGTGTCTTCAACCGGACAATTCCCAGGGAGGGTTATTAGATGGCCAGAGAAAGCACACAGCACAAGCTGGACCGGGTTCGTTCTCCCCGCGTCCAGATCACCTACGACGTCGAAGTCGGCGGCGCGATCGAATTGAAAGAGCTTCCTTTTGTAATCGGAGTGCTGGGGGACTTTACCGGCCAGCCCGAACAGCCCCTGGCAAGGCTGAAGGAGCGAAAGTTTGTCGAAGTGAACCCGGACAACTTCGACACCGTTCTGGAAGGCATGAAGCCGCACCTTTCCTTCGCCGTGGAGAACAAGCTCAGCGAGGAACCGGAAGCGGCGAATCTGAAGGTGGATCTGCACTTCAAAAAGATGGAAGACTTCGAGCCACAGAACGTGGCGCGGCAAGTGAAGCCCTTGAAGGAATTGCTCGATCTGCGAACGCGGCTATCCGATCTGCGCGGCAGCCTGCAAGGCAACGATAAATTGGAGGAGCTGCTGCTGGAGAGCGTGGGCAACACCGAGAAGCTGGAAAAGCTAAAGGGCGAAATGGCCAAGGGAAAGGGAGGCGACTCCAATGGCTGAACCACAAAGCGCCGCGGCGCAGACCGCGGGGCAGGAGCAGGTCCAGGAGAAGGGGCTGCTCGATCAAATCGTCGAAGAAGGCCGTTTCGGCGCGGAGCCCGCGGCGCGGGAACGCGGCAAGAACCTGGTCAAGGAATTCGTGGCGCAGGTCCTGGAAGGGTCCATGACCATTGCGCGCGATGCGGAGATGATGATCAACGCGCGCATCGCGCAGATCGATCACCTGGTTTCGCTCCAGTTGAACGAGATCATGCACAACGCCACGTTCCAGAAGCTGGAGTCAACCTGGCGGGGCGTCAAATACCTGATGGACCAGAGCGAGACCGGGACCATGCTGAAGATCCGGATCCTCAACTGCAGCAAGAAGGAGATGCTCAAGGATCTGCAGCGCGCGCCCGAATTCGACCAGAGCGCCCTGTTCAAGAAAGTCTACGAGGAAGAGTACGGCGTCTTCGGCGGCGCGCCGTTCGGCGCGCTGGTGGGGGACTATGAGTTCGGCAGGCACCCCGAGGACATCGAATTGCTGGAGCAGGTTTCGCACGTGGCGGCCTCCGCGCACGCCCCGTTCGTCACCGCCACCTCGTCGGACATGTTGAATCTCCCGAGCTGGACCAGCCTGGATGCGCCGCGCGACTTGGCGAAGATCTTCGACACCACCGAATACGCCAAGTGGAAGAGCTTCCGGCAGTCGGAGGATTCCCGCTATGTGGCGATGTGCCTGCCGCGCGTGCTGGGCCGTCTGCCGTACGGGAAAGACACCAAGCCGGTGGAAGATTTCAATTATGAAGAGCACGTGGACGGCAGCGATCATTCCAAGTACCTGTGGATGAATGCCGCTTTCGCGCTGGCCAGCCGCATGACCAACTCGTTTTCGCAGTACGGCATGTGCGTCGCCATGCGCGGCGTGGAAGGGGGCGGCCTGGTGGACGGGCTCCCGGTGCACAACTTCTATACCGACGAAGGCGACGTGGCCATGAAATGCCCTACCGAAGTCCCGGTCACCGATCGCCGCGAGAAGGAGTTGGCCGACCTGGGGTTCGTGCCGCTGGTGCACTGCAAGGATACCGATTACGCGGCGTACTTCAGCGTGCAGTCGGCGCAGAAGCCCAAGCTCTTCGACACCGACTCGGCCAATGCCAATGCGCGCCTGTCCACGCAGATCCCCTACATCATGGCCGTCTCCCGTTTCGCGCACTACCTGAAAGCCATGATGCGGGACAAGATCGGCAGTTTCATGTCGCGCGCCGACGCCGAAATTTTCCTGAACCGGTGGATTACGCGCTACGTCATTCCCGACGACACGGCATCGCCGCAGATGAAGGCGCGGTGCCCGTTGCGCGAAGCCCGCGTGGATGTGTCGGAAGTTCCCGGAAAGCCGGGCGTATACCGGGCCGTCGCGTTCCTGAGACCGCACTTCCAGTTGGAGGAGTTGACGGTTTCGTTGCGTTTGGTGGCCGACCTGCCGGCGCCGGCGAAGTAAGTCGCCAGCGGCCGATTACTCTCGGAATTGAGTCTGTCCATAACATAAGAGGAGGAACTTGTGGCGGTAAATGCGTATTTGTTCGTCGACGGCGTTGAGGGTCCCAGTACCAGCAAGCCGAAACACATAGACGTCCTGTCGTTCAGTTGGGGCGTCTCCCAGACCGCGGTCTATGGCGCCGGAGCTTCCGGCAAAGAGGCCAAGGCGGGCCGCGCGGATTTTACGAACTTATCCATCATGAAGGTTTTGGATAAGACCACCCCCCTGCTGGCCGACCATTGCGCGACCGGCGACATCCTGAAGCAGGTGTACCTGCTCTACGACAAGCCGGTCGGCGACAAGCAGCAGGATTACTTCCGTATCTACCTGAAGGACGCGCTCATCACTTCGGTGCAGTTGTCGGGAAGCAACGAGAATCCCACCGAATCGGTCAGCTTTGCCTTCCAGGGAGTGGAGATCGCCTATCGTTCGGAAGACGACACCGGCAAGCTCGAGGCCGCCATCCGCAAGGGCTACGACCTGGAGTTGTTGACCGCCAATTTCGCCGCGCCGAAGAACCTCGAGTAAGGCCACTACATGAAAGCCAAGGAACTTCTCGACGCCGGGAAGGTCCGGGACGCGGAGAAGGCGCTCAGCGCCTATCTCCGCGACAACCCCACCGACGTCGGGCACCGGACCTTTCTCTTCGAGTTACTCTGCTTCTCCGGGCAGTACGACCGCGCGGAGAAGCAGTTGGGCGTGCTGGCCAAGGGCAGCCGCGACGCCGAAATGGGCGCCATCCTGTATTACTCCGCGCTGCACGCGGAAAAGACGCGTCACGAAATGTTTCAGAAGCAGGAGTTCCCCAAGGCGGCCGCCGCCCCCTCTCCGCAAGGCACGCTGAACGGCAAGCGCTTCGAATCCATCCGCGATGCGGACCCGGAAGTGGGTCCGCGCCTGGAACTCTACGCCGCGGGAGCCTATCTCTGGATACCCTTCGAGCATATTGCCTCGGTGCAGATCGCGCCCCCGCGCACCTTGCGGGATACGCTCTGGACGCCCGCGTTCGTTTTGACCGGCCCGAGTTTCAAGGGAACCGACATTGGGCAGGTGCTGATTCCCGCCATCTATCCGTTCTCCTGGAAATCCGCCGATGAATCGATCTGGCTGGGCCGGGCCACGGAATGGGTGGCGGACGACGAGGGCCACGATTTCCCGGTAGGGCAGAAGACGTTTGTAGTGGATGGCGAGGAAGTACCGCTGCTGGAAATCCGGTCGCTGGAGTTCGCTTCCCATGCCACTGCGTGAAGATCTTCTCAATCCCATCCCCGGCGAAAATCCCAGCGGCCAGAACCTACGGTATGCTCCGGTCTACGACAAGATCAAAGAAGCGCGCCGCGAAGACGACGAGCTCGCCCAGGGAGCCTGGCAGCACGAGCGCAAAGTCGCGGATTACGGCCAGGTCTCCAAGCTCGCCCAGGAGGCCATTGCCACCCAGAGCAAGGATCTGCAGCTTGCGGCGTGGTTGTGCGAAGCGCTCATCCGGCAGGATGGCATTCGAGGTCTGCGCGACGGCTTGGCGCTAACCCAGGGCCTGCTCGAGAAGTTCTGGGACACGCTCTATCCCGAGCTGGAAGATGGCGACACCGAACTGCGCGCGGCGCCCCTCGATTGGATTGGGACCAAGCTGGTGCTCCCCATCAAGAGCGTGCCGCTCTGCCGCGACGGTTTCCACTTCATCGTCTACAAAGATTCGCGGACCGTGGGATATGAAGACCAGGCCACGAGCAAGGACCAGAAGGCCGCGCGCGAAAAGGCCCTGAAGGAGGGCAAGCTGGCGCCGGAAATCTTCGACAAGTCGTTCGTGGAGACACCCAAGGCTTTCTATGGCGACCTGGAGAAGCAGTTTGACGCCAGCCTGGAGGGCGTGCGCACGCTCGACGAAGTGTGCCAGGAGAAGTTCGCCGCGGCCGCGCCTTCGCTGGGCCGGCTGAAGGACGGACTGGTCGAAGTCCGGCAGGTCGTACACACGCTGCTGCAGAAGAAGCGCGAGACCGAACCCGACCCGGTGGAAGAGAAGCCGGCGGAGCAGCCGGCCGAGGCCGCGGGCGCCGAAGGGGAGGAAGTGGCCGTGGCGCCGGCCGGCGCCGGCCCCGGAATCGAGCTGGGCATCGCCGGGCGTGTGTCCACCGAACCGGCCGAGCGCCGCGAGGCGATTGCGAGCGTAGTGGCGGCGGCCGCGGTCCTCCGCCGGCGGGACCCGTTCAGCCCGGCGCCCTACCTGATGCTGCGCGGCCTCCGCTGGGGCGAACTGCGCGGCTCGGCGGACCCCGTCATCCTGGAAGCGCCGCCCAGCGATTTGCGCCAGCAGGTCAAGAGCCTGGCCATGCGCAATAAATGGAAGGAGCTGCTGGAACTGGCGGAGCAGATCATGGCGCTGCCTGCGAGCCGCGCGTGGCTCGATCTGCAGCGCTTCGTGGTGGAGGCGTGCGCCGCACTGGGGAACAGCTACGACGCCATCGCCATCGCCATCCGCTCCGAGCTGCGGACGTTGCTGCGCGACCTGCCGCATCTCATGGAAGCCACGCTGACCGACGACACGCCCGCGGCCAACCGCGATACGCAGGCGTGGCTGAAGGACCTGCTGGCCGAACCCTCCGATGCGGCTCCGGTCCCCAGCGTCCCGGGTGGACCCGCGGCGGACCAGTCCCAGGCCCCGGGCTGGCAGAAGAGCTTCGTCGATGCGCACGCCCTGGCTCTGGAGGCCATGCGCACGGGCCAGGCGCCAAAGGCGGTCGAGATCCTGCAACGGGAAGTGGAGCGGCAGCGCAGCGGCCGGGGCCGTTTCCAACGCAAATTGCAATTGGCGCAGGTCTGCATCGCGGCCGGCAAGGACGCCATTGCGCAGCCGCTGCTGGACGACCTGGCCGCCGCCATCGAAGCCCACAAGCTCGAGGAGTGGGAGGACCGCGAAATGGTGGCGCGTGCCCTGGTCTTCCTGGTGCAGAACAGCAAGAAAATTCAGGCCGACGCCAAAGCCAAGCAGGCGATTTTCGAGCGAATCTGCCGGCTCGATCCCGTGCAGGCGCTCGCGGTATAACCATGGCTCGCACGGCTTCCGATACCGCCGTCACGCTGTCGGTGCTCGATCGGCTGATCGACGACGATCCCCGGAACTCGAGCGAGGTGCCCCCGCCGCGCGCGCAATCGGTACGGCGGCTGCGCGATGCCGTGCGCCGCGATCTGGAGTGGCTGCTCAATACCCGCCAGGTGGCCGTGGCGCCCGACGAGGGCCTGCGCGAGTTGCACCGCTCCGTGTTCCTGTACGGTCTGCCGGATTTCACCGGCTACAGCCTGGCCGCTCCGGGCGACGAGGCGAAGCTGATCCGGCAATTGCAGAACTCGCTGAAGGTGTTTGAGCCGCGGCTCGCCAAAGTGCGCCTGGTGCCGCTCGAGCCGGTAGTGGCCAAGACGCGCACCTTCCGGTTTCGCATCGAGGCGCTTTTATTGATGGACCCCGCGCCGGAGCACATCTCCTTCGACACCGTCCTGCAGCTCACCACCAGCCAGTACGAGGTCCAGAATGCGGGATGACCTCCTGGTGTACTACGAGCGCGAGCTGAGCTACCTGCGCGAGATGGGGGCGCAGTTCGCCGAGAAATACCCGAAGATCGCCGCGCGCCTGATGCTGGAGCCCTCCAAGGAATCCGAGGACCCGCACGTGGAGCGGCTGCTGGAAGCTTTTGCGTTTCTCGCGGCGCGCGTGCACCTCAAGCTGGACGACGATTTTCCGGAGATCACCGAAGCTCTGCTGGGCATTGTGTATCCGCACTTCATCCGGCCCATTCCCTCCATGTCGATCGTGCAGTTTCACCTCGACCTGGAGCGCGGGAAACTCACCACCGGGTTGAAGATCGAACGCGATACCATGCTCTACTCGAAGCCGGTGGGCGGCGTGCCGTGCAAGTTCCGCACATGCTACGACACCACCCTGTGGCCGGTGACGGTGGCGGGCGCGGAATGGAAGAGCCCCGACCGGTTGCGCCCTCCCATCCGGGCCGCCGATGCCGCGTTCGCGCTGCGCCTGGAACTGAGCACGCCGCCCGATGTCTTGCTCCCCAAGCTGGGGCTCGGCCACCTGCGCTTCCACCTCTTCGGCGAGAACAACCTGGTGCACGCGCTCTATGAGCTGCTGTGCTCAAAGCTGACGCAAATCATGGTGCGCGATCCGGCGCCCAACTCGAAGGTCGCGCCGGTGACGCTGCCGGCCTCCGCCCTGCGCCCGGCGGGATTCGCGGAAGAGGAGGGGATGACGCCTTATCCCCGGCGCTCGTTTATCGGCTACCGCCTGCTGCAGGAATTTTTCACCATCCCGAGCAAGTTTCTGTTCGTGGATGTTACCGGCCTCGAAGCCGCCTGGGGCGCCGGCTTCAAGAACCGCGCGGAGCTGGTCTTTCTGTTCTCGAGCGCGGGCGACGAAGACCGCCGGCAGCGTCTGGAGACCGGCGTTTCCCCCAAGACTTTTCGACTGGGCTGCGTACCGGTCGTCAACCTGTTTCCGCAGACCGCGGAGCCGCTGCTGCTCGATCAACACAAGTACGAATACCCCATCAAGCCGGACATCCGCCGGCCCGCGGCGGTGGAGGTGTTCTCGGTGGACGAGGTGAGCACCATCGACGCCGCCACGCGCCAGATCGTCTCGTACCGCCCGTTTTATTCCTACCGCCATGAAGCGCCGGGTACTAGGAACGAGTGCTTCTGGATCGCCAATCGCCGGCCGTCGAACCGTCAGAACGACGATGCGTCGGATATCTACCTGGCTTTGGTGGACCGTTCCATGCGCACGGCGTTTCCCGCCGCCGACACGCTGACGGTGCGCACCACGTGCACCAACCGCAACCTGCCCGCACGGCTGCCATTCGGCAACGAGGATGGCGATTTCGAGTTGGAGGGCAACGCTCCCATCAAGCGCATCGTGGCGCTTACCAAGCCCACCCTCCCGCTGCGCCCGCCCACCTCGAAACTGGCCCTGTGGCACCTGATCTCGCACCTCTCGCTCAATTACCTGTCGCTGGTCGATGGCGGCCGCGACGCGCTGCAGCAGATCCTGCGGCTTTACGATTTCACCGATTCGCCGTTCGCGCAAAAGATGATCGAGGGCATCAGCGACCTGCGCAGCCGCGCCCATTTCGCCCCGGTGATTTCGGAAAATGCCGTGACGTTCGCGCGCGGGACTCGCGTGGAGCTGGAATTGGACGAGGAGCAGTTCGTGGGGGGCGGCGTCTACCTGTTCGCCAGCGTGATCGAGCATTTCCTGGCGCTTTACGCGTCGCTCAACAGCTTTACCCAACTGGTCGCCCGGACCCGGCAAAGAAGGGAGGTACTACGCGAATGGCCCCCGAGAGCGGGACAGAAAATCCTCCTGTGACGCCGCCGGCCCCGCTGCGCGAGGTGGAGCGAGATCTGCGGGAGCATGCCGGCCGGTTCGAGTTCTTCCAGGCCGTGCGCCTGATGCTGCGGATTTTCGGTGATCGCGAGGTGGTGGGAGGCTTTACCGGCGCGGCGCGCGAAGCCGTACGGTTTCAGGCCAACAATTCGCTGGCCTTTCCTCCGAGCGAGATTCAATCCATCGATTGGGAGGCGGCCATCCCCGCCATGACCGTGAACTTCATGGGGCTGACGGGGCCGCTCGGCGTGCTGCCGCGCCCTTATTCCGAGCTGATCATCGCCCGCCTCCGCAACCGCGACCGGACGCTGGCGGCGTTCTTCGATATCTTCAACCACCGCATGATTTCGCTCTTCTACCAGGCTTGGGAGAAGTACCGGTCGGCGGTGGCTTACGAGCGCGATGGGGAGGACCGGCTCTCGCAATACCTGATGTCGCTGATCGGCCTGGGAACGCCGGGGTTGCAGAACCGTCTGCTGGTGAAGGACGAGTCGCTGTTGTTTTATGCCGGCCTGTTGTCCCTCCAGCCGCGCTCGGCGGTGGCGCTCCAGCACATTCTCGAAGACTATTTCGAGGTTCCCGCCGAAGTGGAGCAGTTCGTCGGCGCCTGGCAGCCGCTCGATCCGGCCAGTCAGTGCGGCCTCGCGGGCGATGGCTCCTTCTCGGGGCAGTTGGGTGTGGGGGCGGTGGTGGGCGACGAGATCTGGGATCAGCAGTCGCGCATTCGCCTGAAGCTGGGCCCGCTGACGCAGGAGCAGTATCTGGGTTTCCTGCCCTCGGGAGCGGCTTACGAACCGCTGCGGACATTGACCCGTTTTTTCTGCGGCACGCAACTGGAGATCGAAGTTCAGCTCATTCTGGAGCGGGTGGTAGTTCCGCGCTGCGATCTGGGCGAAGATAGTCTGGCGGGACCGCGGCTGGGCTGGTTCACGTGGATGAAATCGGGCGCGGAGTTCGACCGCGCGCCCGACGATACGGTTCTGTTGTTGGCGTAAAATGAGCAAGCAAGAATTTAACGCCGAGCCGCAGAGACGCCGAGAACACCGACGGATTGTTTCTTCTGTTTTCTCGGCGCCTCGGCGTCTCGGCGGTGAATCAGGAGAACTATGGGACTCAATCTACGATCGCTCATCGGAAAACTGAACGACTCCACGCGGCTGGCGATGGAGGCCGCGGCCGGGTTTTGTTTGTCGCGGACGCACTATGACGTGGAGATCGAGCATTACCTGATGAAACTGCTCGACTCGAGCGAGGGGGACTTCGCGTTCATCGCCAAACAGTTTGGCATCGATAAATCGCGGCTGGCGGCGGAACTGACGCGCAGCATCGACAAGCTCAAGAGCGGCAACGCGCGCACTCCCGCCCTGAGCCCATCCTTGCTGAAGATGATGACTGAGGCCTGGACCATCGGCTCCATCGACTTCGGCGCCGTCAAGGTCCGCACCGGCTTCACCATTCTCGCCCTGGTTACCGAAGAAGACCTGGCGCGCATCGTGCGCGACATCAGCAAAGAGCTGCAGAAGATCCAGCCGGATTCTCTGCGCAAGGACTTCCTGGCGATCGTCACGCCCTCGAACGAGAGCGCCGAAATGGCCGCGGCGGAGGCGGCGGCGCCCGAAGGGGCACGGCCGGCAGTCGGCGGCAAGACGCCGAACCTGGACCAGTACACCGTGAACCTGACGGAGAACGCCCGCCAGGGCAAGGTGGACCCGGTGCTGGGGCGGGACTTCGAGATCCGGCAGATCGTGGACATCCTCACTCGCCGGCGCCAGAACAATCCCATTCTGGTGGGCGAAGCCGGCGTAGGCAAGACCGCCGTGGCCGAGGGATTTGCGTTGCGCATCGCGCAGGGCGATGTGCCGCCCGTCCTGAAGAACGTTACTCTGCGCACGCTCGACCTGGCCCTGTTGCAGGCGGGCGCCGGGGTGAAGGGCGAATTCGAGAACCGGCTCAAGGGATTGATCAACGAGGTGAAGTCCTCGGCGGCGCCCATCATTCTGTTCATCGACGAAGCGCATACCATGATCGGTGCGGGCGGGCAGGCGGGGCAGAACGATGCCGCCAACCTGCTCAAGCCCGCGCTCGCCCGCGGCGAACTGCGCACCATAGCGGCCACCACCTGGTCGGAGTACAAGAAATATTTCGAAAAAGATCCCGCGCTGGCGCGCCGGTTCCAACTCGTCAAAGTGGAGGAGCCCACCGAAACCCAATGCGCGCTCATGCTGCGCGGCGTGGTCCCCACGCTCGAGAAACACCACAACGTGCGCATCCTGGATGAGGGACTACTGGCCGGCGTCCGCCTGTCGCACCGCTACCTGCCGGACCGCCAGTTGCCCGATAAAGCCGTGAGCGTGCTGGACACCGCCTGCGCGCGCCTGGCGCTGGGGCAGAACTCGATTCCGCCGGCCATCGAGGATGCTACCCGCACCATGGACGATCTGGCCGTACAGACGCGTATTTTGGAACGCGAGGCTGCGGCCGGCGCCGACCATCGCGAACGGCTGGAAACCATCGCCGAAAAGCGCGTGAAAACCGAGGCCACGCTGAAGGACCTGACCGCGCGCTGGGACAAGGAGCGCGACCTGGTGACGCGCATACGCGAGATCCGGGGACAACTGGAAACCGGCGCCGCGCCGCAACCGGCGGCCGACGGCACGGCCACCCAGCCGGCGTTCAACCCCGAGGAACTGCGCGCTCAACTGGCCACGTTGAACGCCGAACTGGACGCGATGCAAGGCGAGACGCCGCTGCTGCGGGTGTGCGTGGATGCGCAGATTATCGGCGAGGTCGTATCCGGCTGGACGGGCATTCCCGTGGGCAAAATGCTCAAGGACGAGATCGCCACCGTGCTCTCGCTCGAGGAACATTTGGGCGCGCGGGTGATCGGCCAGTCGCACGCGCTGGAGATGATCAGCCAGCGCATCCGCACCGCGCGCGCGGGGCTGGACGATCCCGGCAAGCCGGTCGGCGTATTTCTGCTGGTGGGGCCGAGCGGCGTAGGCAAAACCGAAACTGCCCTGGTGCTCTCCGACCTGCTGTACGGCGGCGAGCGCAACCTCATCAGCATTAACATGTCGGAGTTTCAGGAGGCGCACACGGTCTCCACGCTGAAGGGTTCGCCTCCCGGCTACGTGGGCTACGGCGAGGGCGGCGTGCTGACCGAAGCGGTGCGCCGGAGGCCGTACTCGGTGGTGCTGCTGGATGAAGTGGAGAAGGCCCATCCCGACGTGCTGGAGCTGTTTTTCCAGGTTTTCGACAAAGGCCAGATGGAAGACGGCGAGGGCCGGCAGATCGATTTCAAGAACACCATCATCATTCTGACCTCCAATGCCGGCACCGACAGCATCATGAAGCTCACCGCCGACCCGGACACCATGCCCGCGCCGGGCGGCCTGGTCAAAGCGCTGAAGCCGGAACTCGACAAAGTCTTCAAGCCCGCGTTTCTGGGGCGGCTGGTGATCATCCCCTACTTCCCCATACGGGATGAAGCCATGAAGAAAATCATCGGGCTGAAGCTGGCCAAGATTCAGCGACGGCTCCAGGAGAGCCACCGGGTGGCGCTGACGTACGACGCGGCGCTGGTGGACGAGGTCGGGCGGCGCTGCACCGAGGTGGAGAGCGGCGCCCGCAACGTGGATAATATTTTGACGAACACCATGTTGCCCGAGATATCCAAGCAGATCCTGGGAAAAATCGCCGAGGGTGTAAAGCCCGATGCGGTGCACGTGGGGATCGGCGGCGACGGATCGTTTGTGTATTCGTAGCGAAGCACCGCGAAAGCCATGATCACGGCAACGATAATGAAAATGACCGGCCCGCAGGGCCGCACCTCCCCCCGGCCCCAGGCCCCTGGCCCCCGGTCCCGCGCGCGAAGCGCGCCCTAGCCCTTATGCCCGCGACGCAGATCAAACGCCCGTTCCGCTTCAAGACGCCGTCGCTGGGCGACGACGCCCTGCTGCTCGAAAGCTTCGTCGGCTACGAGCGCGTCTCCACGCCGTTTCGTTTTGTCGTAAGGGTCCTTTCGCCCGATCCCAACATCGCCATGAAGGACTTGCTGACCAAGCCCGCGGTCCTGTCGATCCTGCTGGAGGACGAGGAGAAGGAGCGCCACATCCACGGCAACATCAACCGCATGAAGCTGCTCGAGTCCGGCGCGGACGGGATGGCCGCCTACGAGGTTGAGGTGGTTCCCTGGCTGTGGTTCCTCAACCTGTTCTTCGATTGCCGCATCTTTCAGAACAAGACCGTTCCCGAGATCGTCGAACAGGTCTTCCGCGACCGCGGCTTTTCCGATTACAAGCTGGACTTGCAGGGGTCGTATTCACCCCGGGAATACGTGGTGCAGTACCGCGAGACCGACTTCAACTTTGTCTCGCGGCTGCTCGAAGAAGAGGGCATCTTCTATCTCTTCGAGCAGGACGACGCCAAGCACACGCTCAAACTGGCGGACTCCAAGGCCAAATTCGAGCCTGGCAAGTTCAAACCGCGGGCGCACTTTCTCGCCTCGCTCGGCTCGCACCAGAGCGAAGACACGGTGATTACCCTCGAAGAGGAGTTCAAGCTGCACACCGGGGCGGCCTCGCTGGAGGACTACGATTTCGAGAAGCCGAACACCGACCTGTTTGCCACGCTGGCCGGCACCCTGAAGGGCGAGGCCTACGATTATCCAGGCAAATACAAGACGAAGAGCGACGGCGACCGCTACGCCCGCATCCGGCTGGAGGAAGAGGAGGTGGACTTCGTCAGGGTGCGCGGCACCAGCAACTCCCTGGGATTTGAGTGCGGATACAAGTTCACCCTGGAGGACCACTACCGCGACGAGGCCAACCAGGACTATACCCTGCTGGCCCTCGAACATCATGGGCGGAACACCAGTTACCGCGCCGGCCATCCCGATCCCTTCGCGTACACCAACAGCTTCGAAGCCATACCCAACTCCGTGGAATTCCGCCCGCCGCGGTTGGCGCGCAAGCCCGCGATCCACGGTACGCAGACCGCGGTGGTGGTGGGCAAGAGCGGTGAGGAGATCTGGACCGACAAGTACGGCCGCGTCAAAGTGCAGTTCTTCTGGGACCGGGAGGGCAAGAAAGACGAAAACAGTTCGTGCTGGATCCGCGTGGCCCAGGGCTGGGCCGGCAAGCAATGGGGGGCCATGCATATCCCGCGCATGGGCCACGAAGTGGTGGTCAGTTTCCTCGAAGGCGACCCGGACCGGCCGCTCATCACCGGCTCGGTCTATAACGCCGATCACTCCGTGCCTTACCCGCTGCCCGGCGAGCAGACCAAAAGCACGTTGAAATCCCTGAGCAGCAAGGGCGGCGACGGATTCAACGAGATCCGCCTGGAGGACAAGAAGGGCAGCGAGCAGATCTTCATGCACGGGGAGAAGGATCTGGAGATTCAGATCAAGAACGACCGCAAGGAGCAGCTCGGCCACGACCGGCACCTGATTGTGGGCAACGACAAGTTCGAGGAGACCAAGCGCGACTCGCACCTGATCATCGACCGCGACCAGACGGAAGCCATCAAGCGCGACCACCACTACGACGTGACCGGGAAGTTCGCCGGCAGCGTGGGGCAGGGCGCATCGCAGAAGATCGGGCAGGGCTACAATCTCCAGGTGGGCGTCGGGTGGAACGCTTCGGCGGGCACCGGCATCCACCTGACGGCGGGCACGACGGTCGTGATCGAAGCGTCGGCGGGCATCACCTTGAAGTGCGGAGGTTCCTTCGTCACGGTGAACCCGGGCGGGGTGCAGGTGAGCGGACCGATCATCCTGCTGAACAGCGGCGGAGCGGCGCTCTCCGGCGCGGGGGTAAGCTGCGTGACCCCGCAGAAGGCCTTGCAGGCGGCGAAGGCGGTGGACGACAAGGCGGGCCAGTACGGCGTCCCGACGGCCGCACCCGGGAAGATTGCGAAGATGACGCTCGAAACCATTGCCGCGGCATCGTTTGCGTCCGCGCGCTCCGCCGGCCCCACGCACGATCCCAACTCGGACGAGAACAAGGACAAGAAGCACACCATCGAAATTGTCCTGGTGGACGGGGACGGCAAGCCGGTGCCCGGGGAAATGTACAAGGTGACCGCGCCCGACGGCACGGTAGACGACGGCACGCTGGACGACAAGGGATACGCCAAGATCACCGGGTTGGACGGCGGCTCCTGCAAAGTGTCGTTCCCGCGTCTCGACAAGGATTACTGGAGCAAGAAATAGATGCCCATCGTGGTCGTAGCAGAGGGTGACAGTTGCACCAGCATCGCGCATGCCGCCGGGCACACCGTCAAGAAGGTGTGGAACCACGGGCAGAACGCGGCGCTGAAGGCCAAGCGGAAAGATCCGAACGTGCTGTTTCCGGGCGACGAGTTGTTCGTTCCGGAAATCGAGACCCAGGAAATCGACTGCCCCGTGGACCAGAAGCACAACTTCCAGTTGACCAGCGAGCCGGCCAAGTTTCGCACGCAGCTTTTCATGATGGAAGAGCCGCGCAAGAACGAAGCGTACACCCTGGTAATCGACGGAAAAGTGTACCAGGGCACCACCGATGGCGACGGCAAGTTGGAACACGAAATCCCGGCCGAGGCCAAGGGCGGCACCCTGATGCTGAAGGGCGGCAAGGAGAAGTATCCCATTCGCATCGGCTATTTGAACCCCGTGGGCGAGACTTCGGGCGTGCAGCAGCGGCTGAACAACCTGGGCTTCAACGCGGGCTCGGAAGACGGCTCGATGAACGACGCTACGCGCAAGGCGCTGGCGGCGTTTCAAAAGGCGGCCAAGCTGCCGGAGACGGGCGAGGCGGACGCGGCGACGGTGGCCAAGCTGGCCGCGCTCCATCCGTGACGCCGGGGCGTAGGATGTAAGGCATGGGCTTCGGCGATCTGGTTTCGAGCGGGCTGGGCGGGATAGCGGACAAGGCATCGTCGCTGCTGGGCGGCGGCGCGGCGGCGCCCGCCATGGAGAAGGCGGAGGCGAAGTTCGTCGATTCCGGGCCGATCGACGAACCGAGCGATACCGAGGGCGGCGCCGCGGCGCCCGACCACGACAACAAGCTCGATACCGACCAGCTCATCGAATTCATCCACTACGGGCACGCCCATCGCGACGACCCGAAAGCGTTCCGCCATGACCCGTTCGACGACACGGCGGCCGATCCCATAAAAGCTCCGCCGGGCCCGCGCGGCATCATGTTCCGCGATGCCGTGGAGCGCGAAGCCGTGCTGCGCGGGGGATTCGTGCAGTCGGCCATCAACCTGCTGACTGAGATCAAGAACAACACCGGGGGCATCAGCGACGCGCTAGGCGCGCTCACCAGCCTGACGGGAGGCGGCAAGAGCAGCAACACGGGAACCGACCCGGATTCGCTCAAGCCATATCTTTCCGCCATCACTTCGGCGGGCGGCAAAGTGAATACCGGCTCGGTGCTGTATCCCGACGTGCACGGGAGCGGCAAGGACCTCCAGCAGGCGTGGGCCAACTGGAACGCCTTCGCCGCCAAGATGGCCAGCGATCCCAACGCCGGCTCATCGCCGGGAATGTTCGGCAAGCTGACCGACCCGCTCAAGGATGTCATGGGCTCGGCGGGCATCGGCAACATCATCACCACCATCACCAGCGTTCTGTTCGCCATGTTCGACGTGTACAAAGGCTGGTACTTCGCCCTGCGCGAGCCTTGGGAGCCGGTGATTCAGGAGGCCTGCTACGGGCGCGGCATCGAAGCCATCCGCGGCCAGTACGCGCCGGTGTTCGATATCTGGTCGGCCAAGCCGGGGCCGCCTCCGCCCAAGCCGGGCACACCCAAAAGCGACGCCAAGATCGCCAATCTGACCACGGGCATCAATGAGGTGGACTCGCTCGCGGACAAGGTGAACAAGCCGTACGACGACGCGGTGGATTCGGCGCACGGGCTCGAAGACAAGTGGCGCGATTTTTGGGACGCGGAGCCGGACGGCGACCAGGCGGGTCCGGGGCAATCCTACGTCAAGAGCGCGCTCGACGGGCTGAAGGGCGCCGACCAGATTCTGATGAAGTCGTTTTCCAAGACCACCAAGCTGGACCCTATCCCGTCCCCCGTGGACTCCGTGGTCAGCGAATTGTGCGCCTCCAACTACACCATGCTGGGTAAGATTTGCCTGAAGCTCCAGGACCCCACGCAGTTGCAGAGCCTGTCGCAGGAGGCATTTTACGGGGCGGGCGCGGTCTACATTCTGGAGAAGCTGAACAAACTGGTGAACGGATTCCTGCCCAAGAATCTCCCCTCGGCACTGACCGGCGACAAGGGGCCGGGCGGCGACTTCGGCAAGTTCCAGGGAGTGAGCTCGCAGATGGTGCAGAACAAGGCCGACAGCCTGCTGGATTCCGAGTTGGGCCCGGAACTGGACGAGATCGTCAAATTCGCCATGGGCTCTCTGTACACGGAGATCCTGCAGATCGGCTCCGATGCGGCCAAGGCGGACGCGCTGATCATGGAGGCGTACCTTTCGCGGCTGCCGTACCTGCTGGCGCTGGTGACGCGCAACACCGTGTTCCCGGTGTTCCAGCTTGTGGCCGACAAGGTGTTCGGCAAGGCTTCGGACCTGGGGGGGCTGGCAACTTCGCCGATCAAGAAGTTGATGGGCGCGGCGAAGGACCAGACCAAAGACGCCCGCAATAAGATCGACGATCTGCATTCCAGCATCAACAGCAAAATGGACGAGGCCAAAAGCTCCCTGGACAGCCTGGGAAAGTACGGCATGCACGTGTCGGCCCCCACGGACGCGGTCAAGAGCCTGGCCAAGAGCGTGTTCGGCGATGCCGCCGCGGGCGGATCGGGTGGCGGTGGCGGCGGAAGCTTTCCGGGCGACCCGCGCGTGAAGCAGGCCGCGGCGCCCAAGATCCCCGCGGGCGACGTCCTGGGCACCGCGCACGTGGTTTAGGGCCGGCCAACTCCGCCACGCCAGATTCCCCTTGCTTACCGAGGGAAGTACCGGTATACTCATCTAGGAAACCGATATGAGTAAACCGAACGACCTCGTCCAGGGCACCCTCGATCTGCTCCTCCTGAAAATCCTGGCGCTGGAGCCCTTGCACGGGTGGGCCATCAGTCTCCGCCTGACATCGGTCTCCGGAGACGTGCTGCAAGTCAGCGAAGGATCCCTCTACCCCGCATTGCACAAGTTGGAGCAGGAAGGCTGGATCGCAGCCGAGTGGAAGCAAACCGAGAACAACCGGCGGGCAAAGTTTTATTCGCTCACCCGCCTGGGCAGGAAACAGCTCGCATCGGAGGCGGCGAACTGGCAGCGGCTATCGTCTGCCATCTCGCACGTCATCCAGCTTTCGGAGGTTTAGAAAAGCCATGCTGATGGAGCATTGGTGGTTCACGGCGCGATTACGGCTCAGGTCCATCCTGCGCCGTAATCGAGTGGAACAGGAACTCGATGAGGAACTGCAATTCCACCTGGAGCACAAAATCGAGGAAGGTATCGCCCGCGGGCTTTCTCCAAAGGAAGCGCGCTACCGGGCGCTGCGGGCGATGGACGGACTGGCACAACGGAAAGAGGAGATGCGAGACATGCGGCGCATACACTGGTTGACGGATTTTCTCGACGATGCGCGCTTTGCGATCCGAAGCCTGCGCCGCACCTCCGGACTCACCGCGTTCGTGGTGGTCACGCTCGCGCTGGGGATCGGGATGACCGCGATGAGTTTCAGTGCGGTGGATGCGCTGATCTTCAGGCCCTACCCCGTGCCGCATCCGGGCGGCGTGGTCAGTCTGGTGAGCACTTCACACGACAACAGCTACGACAATTTCTCCTATCGCGAATACCTGGACATCCGCGGCCACACCAAGAGCTACGACGGCGTGATCGCCAACGCAAGTCTGGGGACGGTCGGCTTCAGCGCCGATCCCGGAAACACGCCGCGGGCCAGGGCCGGAATGATGGTTTCCGGCAACTACTTCCATGTGCTGGGTGTAGAACCGCGGTTGGGGCGTGCTTTTCGGGACGACGAAGATCAGGCGCCCGGCCGCGATGCCGTGGTGGTGCTGGGGCCGGACTTCTGGAAGAACGAATTCGCGAGCGACCCTTCCGTGGTCGGCAGGACCGTTCGCTTGAACGGCAGGGATTTCACGGTGATTGGCGTGGCGCCGGACACGTTCCCGGGAATGCAGATATTCCTCAATCCCGATTTCTACATGCCGCTCGCCATGGCGCCGGTGTTTTCGACCAACCCGCAGAAACACTTCTTCGAGGACCGGGACGATCGCGAGTTGAGTGTGAAGGCGCGCTTGAAACGGGGCAAGACGACGCAGCAGGCGCACAGTGAACTCGCAGTGCTCGCGCAAAACTTCGAACGCGACTATCCACAGCAAAATCGCAACCGCGGCGCGGCGGTGCGCACCCAGTTCGAAATGCTCACTCGAAACGATGCTAATGCGAGTCCTTGGAAGTTCCTCGTGATCTGTGCGATCCTCGCGCTGTCGGTCCTGCTGGTGGCGTGCACCAACGTTGCGGGACTTCTTTTGAGCCGTGCCCGCTCGCGAACCCGTGAAATCGCCGTGCGGTTGGCGGTGGGCGCCGGGCGTTTCCGGCTGATCCGGCTGCTGTTGACGGAAAGCCTGATCTTCGCTTGCTTAGGTGGATTGGGCGGGGTCGCCGTGGCGGACAGCGGCATAAAGCTTATGGGCACCGTCAGCCTGCCAGCCGAGTTGCCGGTCACGAACCCGTTCCGGGTGGACACGCGCGTGATGCTGGCATGCCTCGCCTTGTCGCTATTGAGCGCGCTGCTCTGCGGCCTGGCGCCGGCGTTGCAGAGCACCAGCACGGACCTGGTGAACGGACTCAAAGCGGCCGACGTCGACGTGCCTGGCCGTAAACGGCTGTGGGGCCGGAACGTGCTGGTGGTGGCGCAGGTTTCCACGTCGTTGATGCTGCTCACGGCAGCTTTTCTGATGGTGCGGGGCTTCCGCCACAGTCTGGCGGAAGGAACCGGATTCGCGAAGGATCATCTGCTGCTGGCGAGGTTCGACCCGCGCCTGGTGCAGTACAACGCAGCTCAGACCCAACAGTTTTACAGGCTTCTGACCGAACGTGTGCGGGCGGCGCCCGGAGTTCGGAGCGCGGCTCTCACCGAGAACCCTCCGCTCGCGCTGGAGAGGTTTGACGGCATCGCCTTCGTGCCGGACGGTTTCGAGATGCCGCGCGATCGCGAGAACTTCGTTTCCACCATGGACACCGTGGATGAAGGGTACTTCGAAACCATGGGGATAGCGATTCGCCGCGGCCGGGGCTTCCTGGCGTCCGATACCGCGGAGGCGCCGCGTGTCGCCGTGGTGAATGAGCAGTTCGCGAAACACTATTGGCCGGGCGCCGATGCCGTGGGCAAACACATTCGGCTCGAGAGACGCGCCGGCGCTCCGATTGAGATTATCGGTGTCGCCGAGACCATCAAGTATCGAAGCACCACGGAAAAGCCGGTCGATTTCGTGTATCTGCCGCTGGCCCAGCATCCCGTCGCGCGAATGGTTCTGCTGTTGCGGTCGAGCGGCGATCCACTGCAATGGGTCCAGCCCGTGAAGGACGTTGTCCGGGCGCTCGATCCGAACCTGCCGATGTTGCAGACCAGGTCTTATGAGGATCTGTACCGGTACAACTTCGTGGACGGACCGGGAGCTGCGATAAAGGTGGTAGGCACCATGGGGGCGGTGGGCCTGCTGCTGGCCATCGCCGGTTTGTACGGCTTGGTGGCGTACAACGTGAGCCGCAGAACTCGCGAGATCGGCATCCGCATAGCCCTTGGCGCGAGATCGTCCGACGTGCTGCGCCTGGTAATGGGCAGGGGCCTCGTGCTGGTGGGGATGGGAACGGCGATCGGGCTGGCGATGGGTTTCGGGGTCGAGCGTCTCCTCAATTCCGTGTTCAATACCGGCGGAGTCGACATTGCGGTCTATATCGCCGTGGTGCCATCGATGGTCGTGGTGACCATGCTGGCGGCCTACGTGCCCGCGCGAAGAGCATCCCGGATTGCGCCCACACAGGCGCTGCGGTACGAGTAGTGCACTGTTCGTGAACGCCACCCGCCTGGGTGGGGAACACGAGTCGGAGGCGGCGAACTGGCAGCGGCTGTCGTCCGCCATCTCGCACGTCATCCAGCTTTCAGAGGTTTAGGAACAGTTATGCGGATGGAGCACTGGTGGTTCACGGCGCGCTTACGGCTCAGGTCCATCCTGCGCCGCACCCGAGTGGAACAGGAGCTCGATGAGGAACTGCAGTTCCACTTGGAGCACAAAATCGAGGAAGGCATCGCCAAGGGGTTTTCTCCAAAGGAAGCGCACTACCGGGCGCTGCGTGCGATGGACGGGCTGGCACAACGGAAAGAGGAGATGAGAG
Source organism: Terriglobia bacterium (assembly GCA_020073615.1). GTDB lineage: Bacteria > Acidobacteriota > Terriglobia > Bryobacterales > Bryobacteraceae > JADGNR01. The sequence continues at coordinate 11,482 of JAIQEX010000080.1, read as the reverse complement.
ACATGCGGCGCATTCATTGGTTAACGGACTTCCTCGACGATCTGCGCTACGCCATCCGGAGTCTGCGCCGCACCCCAGGACTGACGGCGTTTGTCGCCATCACGCTGGCGCTGGGGATCGGGTTCACGTCGTCCAGCTTCAGCGGGGTGGATGCGGTGATCTTCCGGCCCTATCCCGTGCCGCATGCGGGGGGCGTGGTCACTCTGGTGGGCACTTCCCACGACAGCAGCTTCGACAATTTCTCGTATCGCGAGTACCTGGACATCCGCGGGCACTCGAGGAGTTTCGACGGCGTGATCGCCAACGCCGCCCTGGGGACGGTGGGCTTCAGCGCCGCTCCGGCCGCCTCGCCGCGGGCCAGGGCCGGGATGATGGTCTCGGGCAACTACTTCCGTGTGCTGGGTGTGGAGCCGCGGTTGGGGCGCGGGTTTCGGGACGACGAAGATCAGGCGCCCGGCCGCGATGCGGTGGTGGTGCTGGGGCCGGACTTCTGGAAGAACGAATTCGCGAGCGATGCCGGGGTGGTGGGCCGGACGGTTCGCTTGAACGGCAGGGACTTCACCGTGATTGGCGTGGCGCCGGAGTCGTTTCCGGGAATGCAGATCTTCGCCAATCCCGATTTCTACATGCCGCTCGCCATGGCGCCGGTGTTCTCCACCAACCCGCGGAAACACTTCTTCGAGGACCGGGACGATCGCGAGTTGAGCGTCAAAGCGCGCTTGCGGCCGGGAGTCACCGAGCGGCAAGCGCAGAGCGATCTGGCGCTGCTGGCGAAAGGCTTTGAACGCGACTATCCGGAGCTCAATCGAAATCGAGGCGCGGCGGTGCGCACCCACTTCGAAATGCTCACTCGAAGCGATACCGCGGCGAGTCCTTGGAAGTTCTTCGCGATCGCAGCGATCCTCACGCTCGCGGTGCTGCTGGTGGCGTGCACCAATGTGGCGGGACTTCTTTTGAGCCGTGCCCGCTCCCGAACCCGCGAGATCGCCGTGCGGTTGGCGGTGGGCGCCGGGCGATTCCGGCTGATCCGGCTGCTGTTGACAGAGAGCCTGATCTTTGCGTGCCTGGGCGGAGTGGGCGGGCTCGCCGTCGCGTACGCCAACATCAGTTTCTTCTCGTCCTTCACGATTCCAGCCGAGTTGCCACAGACCCTCCCGTTCCGGATGGATGCGCGCGTCATGCTGGCATGCCTCGCGTTGTCGCTATTGAGCGCACTGCTCTGCGGCATGGCGCCGGCGCTGCAGAGCACCAGCGCGGACCTGGTGAACGGGCTCAAGGCGGCCGATGTCGACGCGCCTGGACGCAAACACCTGTGGGGCCGGAACGTGCTGGTGGTGGCGCAGGTGTCGATGTCGCTGATGCTGCTGATGGCAGCCTGTCTGATGGTGCGGGGCTTCAACCGGAGCCTGGCTGAGGGAACCCCCTTCCTGAAGGATCGATTGCTGCTGGTGAGGTTCGATCCGCGCCTGGTGCAGTACAACGAAGCGCAGACGCAACAGTTTTACAAGCATCTGACGGAACGCGTGCGGATGGCGCCGGGAGTGCAGGGCGCGGCTCTGACGCAGAACCCTCCGCTGGCGCTGGAAAGGTTTGATGCCGTCACCTTCGTGCCGGACGGGTTCGAGATGCCGCGCGATCGCGAAAACTTCACCTCCACCATGGACACCGTGGACGAAGGGTATTTCGAAACGATGGGGGTACCGATTCTGCGCGGCCGGGGCTTCCTGGCGTCCGATACGGCGGATGCGCCGCGGGTGGCGGTGGTGAATGAGCAGTTCGCGAAACACTTCTGGCCGGGCGCCGATGCCGTGGGCAAGCGCATCCGGCTCGAGAAACGCGGCGGCGATCCGGTGGAGATAATCGGCGTCGCCGAGACCATCAAGTATCGAAGCGCCCAGGAGAAACCGATCGATTTCCTGTATCTGCCGCTGGCCCAGCATCCTGTCCCGCGAATGGTTCTGCTGACGCGGTCGAGCGGCGATCCGCTGCAATGGGTCCAGCCGGTGAAGGAAGTTGTGCGGGCTCTCGATCCGAACCTGCCGATGTTGCAGACCAGGTCTTACGAGGACCTGTACCGGTACAACGCGGTGGACGGACCGGGAGCTGCGACCAAGATGATCGGCACCCTGGGGGCGGTGGGCCTGCTGATGGCCATCGCCGGCTTGTACGGCTTGGTGGCGTACAACGTGAGCCGCAGAACCCGCGAGATCGGCATTCGTGTGGCGCTTGGCGCGTCGCCGTCCGACGTGCTGCGGCTGGTGATGGGCAAGGGCCTGGTGCTGGTGGGGGTGGGAACGGCGATCGGGATGGCGATGGGCTTCGGGGTCGAGCGACTGCTGAAGGCCACGCTGTTCAATACGGGCGGGGTCGACATGGTGGTCTATATCGCCGTGGTGCCATCGATGGTCGTGGTGACCATGCTGGCGGCCTACGTGCCCGCGCGAAGGGCATCCCGGATTGCGCCCACACAGGCGCTGCGGTACGAGTAGTGCACGGTTCGTAAAGGCCAATGCGGATGGAACACTGGTGGTTCACGGCGCGATTTACGGCTCAGGTCCATCCTGCGCCGCACCCGTGTGGAACGGGAGCTCGATGAGGAACTGCAGTTCCACCTGGAGCACAAAATCGAGGAAGGCATCGACCAGGGGCTTTCCGCAAAAGAGGCGCGCTACCGGGCGCTGCGCGCCATGGACGGACTGGAACAACGGAAAGAGGAGATGAGAGACATGCGACGCATACATTGGTTGACGGATTTCCTCGCCGATGCGCACTACGCGATCCGGAGCCTGCGCCGCACGTCCGGACTTACCGCGTTCGTGGTGATCACGCTCGCGCTGGGCATCGGTATGACCTCGGGGACTTTCAGTATGGTCGATGCGCTGATCTTCAGGCCTTACCCCGTGCCGCGTCCAAGCGGCGTGGTCACTCTGGTGAGCACTACACACGATAGCAGCTTCGACGGTTTCTCCTATCGCGAATACCTGGACATCCGCGGCAGCACCAAGAGCTACGACGGCGTGATCGCCAACGCAGAGATGGAGGCTGTCGGTTTCAGCGCCGAACCCGGAGCCACACCGAGGGTCAGGGGCGGAATGATGGTATCCGGCAACTACTTACACGTGCTCGGCGTGGAGCCGCGGCTGGGGCGCGGTTTTCGGGAGGAGGAAGATCGGGTGCAGGGCCGCGATGCCGTGGTGGTGCTGGGGCCGGACTTCTGGAAGAACGAATTCGCGAGCGACCCTTCCGTGGTCGGCAGGACGATTCGCCTGAACGGCACGGACTTCACGGTGATTGGCGTGGCGCCGGAAACCTTCCCGGGGATGCAGATATTCGGGCATCCCGACTTCTACATGCCGCTGGCGATGGCGCGGGTGTTTTCGACCAACCGCCAGAAGAATTTTTTCGAGGACCGCGACGATCGCGAGCTGAATGTGACGGCGCGCTTGAAACCGGGCACGACCCTCCAGCAGGCGCAGATGGAGCTGGCTGTGCTCGCGAGAAACTTCGCTGGCGAGTATCCGAAGGTCAACCGCAGCCGCGGCGCGGCGGTACACACCCAGTTCCAGATGCGGACGCGAGATGACGACTCGAATTGGAAATTCATCGTAATCTTTGTAGTGCTTTCGCTGTCCGTCCTGCTGGTGGCGTGCACCAACGTTGCGGGACTCCTCCTGAGCCGTGCCCGCACGCGAACGCGCGAAATCGCCATACGGCTGGCGCTGGGCGCCGGGCGTTTCCGGCTCATCCGGCTGCTGTTGACCGAAAGCCTGATTCTGGCGTCATTAGGTGGATTGGCCGGGATCGCCATCGGGTACGGCTTCGTAGAGTGGTTCCACACCAAGGAAAGTATCGTACTCATGACCGAGTTGCCGGTCAGTTTGCCGTTCCGGATGGACACGCGCGTGCTGCTGGCAAGCCTGGCGTTGTCCGCCTTGAGCGCGCTCCTGTGCGGCCTGGCGCCGGCGCTCGCGAGCACGCGGGTGGACCTGGTGAGCGGGCTCAAGTCGGCCGGCGTGGACGTGCCCGGCCGCAAGCGCCTGTGGGGCCGGAATGTGCTGGTGGTGGCGCAGGTGTCCACCTCCCTGATGCTGCTGACGGCGTCTTTCCTGATGGTGCGGGGTTTCCAGCATACCTTGCTCGGGGGAACCGGTTTCGCGAAAGACCATCTGCTGATGACCAGCTTCGATCCGCGCCTGATACAGTACAACCGAGCGCAGACGCGGCAGTTCTATAAGCTGCTGGCCGAACGTGTGCGGGTGGCGCCCGGAGTGCAGAGCGAGGCTCTCACGCAGAACGTTCCGCTGGGACAGGACGGCTTTGACGGCGTGGCGTTCGTGCCGGACGGATTCCAGATGCCTCGCGATCGGGAGAACTTCAGCTCGACAATGGACACGGTCGATGAAGGGTACTTCCAAACGATGGGGATTCCGATTTTGCGTGGCCGCGGCTTCCTGGCCTCCGATACCGCGGATGCGCCGCGTGTCGCCATTTTGAATGAGCAGTTTGCGAAACACTACTGGCCGGGCGCGGATGCTGTGGGTCAACACGTCCGCCTCGATAACCGCGCCGGGACGCCGGTGGAGATTGTAGGCGTCGCACAAACGATCAAATATCAATCGGGGGGGTTCGGAAAGCCGATGGATTTCGTGTATATGCCGCTGGCGCAGCATCCTATCGAGCGCATGGTCCTGATGGTGCGGTCGAGCGGCGATCCGCTGCAATTGGTACCGTCCGTGAGAGACGTTGTCCGGACCCTCGATGCGAACCTGCCGATGTTGCAGACCAGGGCATACGAGGACTTCTACCTGAACCAGGCCGTGCGCGGGCCGCGAATTGCGATCGACCTGGTGGGCAGCATGGGCGCGGTGGGCCTGCTGCTGGCCATCGCCGGTTTGTATGGACTGGTGGCGTACAACGTGAGCCGCAGAACGCGCGAGATCGGCATACGCATGGCCCTGGGCGCGGCCAGCGCGGACGTGCAGCGCCTGGTGATGGGCGAGGGCCTTGTGCTGGTCGGGATGGGAACGGCGATCGGGCTGGCGATGGGTTTCGGCGTCGAGCGGCTCATGAATTCCATGCTGTTCAATGCCGGCGGAGTCGACCTCGTGGTGTATATCGTCACCGTGCCGTCGCTGCTTCTGGTCACCATGCTGGCGGCCTACGTGCCCGCGCGAAGGGCATCGCGGATTGCGCCCACACAGGCGCTGCGCTACGAGTAGTGGTATAGCGACCGGCTACGGCACGTCCACCGTAAGCTCGCCCGCCATGGTGAACTGGATCACGCCGCCCCACACGCACATCAGCTTGGAAACGTTGTCGAGGGTCGGGAAGTTGCCCAGCAGCACCGTGGGTGCGCCCGTAATCCAGGGCGCGGGCGTATTCGGAATACAGGGCATCGGCGTCAGAACTCCCAGCGCCGCGGCCGTGGCCGCGGCCACCGTGGGATTCGCGAGCGACATGCACACTCCGAACGGCATGATATTCACCAGCGGAACGTGATCCATGATGTTGGCATCGGGCACCTGTTGCGTCATTACCCTGTTCTTCGGCAGCACCACCAGGGAACTGGGCGCCGCGCCAAAACTACATTGCATCATGGCTCCCATACAGACTTGTAACGGCAAGCGGGCACCTCCTCACGCAATCGCGCCCTTTATTCTATCGAACTCTCCGATATCCGCCGCTCCGCTGTGCGATTCGTTCCAACTTCGCCGTGACATTTCGCACCGCTTCCGGTTCCGGCGGGCCACGTCCCGTTCTTTGGAACACCGCTTGCACCTTCCATTTCCGTTCGCAGCAGCGTGAAAACTGCTGGGAGCTCGGCTTGCGCCTTTTTGGCAAGCCTGGAAAAGGAGAATCAATCGGTATGAGAATCGGAACCTTCACTGTCGCGGCGGGCATCGTGGGCCTGACACTCGCTGCGTGGTATGCACCCAAGGCTCAGGCCCAGATGTATGACACGGTCAATGTCAACCTGCCTTACACGGTAACCATCGGTGAGAAAACGCTCCAGCCGGGCGAATACAAGATCCAGCAGTTGCAGGATCTCGGCGGCGGCAGCAACGTTCTACTGATCTACTCGGACAACGGGATGAAGTTTGAGACCAATGCCATGACCATTCCCGCGTTGGACAACAACACTCCCAACGATACCAAGGTGATTCTGCATCATTTCGGCAATGACTATTACTTCGACAAGATCTGGATCCAGGGGAAGGATTACGGCTACGAGTTTCCCCTGCCGAAGGGCGTGAAGGAGCGCGAGAAGGAGGGTCAGCGGGCCGCCACCGTGAATGCCACCTACGTGCAGAACCCCACCACAGCCCAGGCGGCAACACCGCCGCCGGAGACGGCGACTCAGCCGGCCCAGGAGACTACACCGCCACCAGCGGCTCCGCCGGCCGCACCTCCAACGGAGACCGCGCAGACTACGCCGCCGCCGGCGGCTCCGCCGCCTGCCGCCGAACAGCCCGCGCCTCCGCCGCCATCGACGCCGAGCAACGAGGCGAATCGCGAGGCCAACGAGCAGGAACCCAGCACGCCGTCCATGCCCGCCACTTCGGCCGGTTGGCTCACGATGCTGCTCGGCGGCGGCACTCTCTCCGGCGCCGGCATGATGCTGCGCCGCAAGCGCTAACCTTTATACCCGCGCGCCAGGAAACAGGAGGATCGGGCAATGCACACCAATCGCACACGTCAGTTCCTGTCATACCTGTTCATCGCCAGTGGAGCCGTTCTCCTGTTTCTGGGCGCGCGCGATTACCTGGGGTCGCAACTCGGACAGACTAAGGCTGCGCGAGAGTTTACCCGCTCCAGCACTCCCGCGCAGCCGCAGACCGCCGCCCCCAATCCGGACCCGCCGCCGCAGCCCGGCGACACGGTGGCCAAACTGATCATTCCCCGCCTTGATGCGCAACTTTACGTGGTGGAGGGGGACGATACCGGCGAGCTGCGCCGCGGGCCGGGCCACATCTCCGGCACCGCCATGCCGGGCGGGCACGGCAACTGCGTGATTGCCGGGCACCGCGATACCCATTTTCGTGTCCTCAAAGACATTCGGAAGGGCGATGACATCGTGCTCGAAACGCGCTACGGAGAGTACCTTTACCGCGTGAAGAGCACCGGCGTGATATCGCCACGCAACAACCAACCCCTCCGGCCCACCTCCCATGCGGAGCTCAACCTCATCACCTGCTATCCGTTCTACTACGTCGGCGCTGCACCCAAGCGCTTCATCGTGGAGGCGCGGTTAGCCGCCGCGGTAGCCGGCGAGAACACTTCGTCTGTGCCGCCCTCCTGATTTCCGGCGCCCCGCCGCGGCTGGCGTAGAATAGGCCTGATGGCCGAAAACGCCGCGGACGACTTTTATCGCATCCGGAAACTGCCCCCCTACGTGTTTGCCGTGATCAACGAAATGCGCGCCAAGGCGCGTGCGGCGCAACTGGATGTCATCGACCTGGGGATGGGCAACCCCGACGGCGCCACTCCCCGCGCGGTCGTTCACAAGCTCAGCGAGGCGGCCCGCAATGCCCGCAACCACCGCTATTCGCAATCCCGCGGCATTCCCAAATTGCGGGAAGAGATTGCCCGGCGCTACAAAGCCAATTACGATGTTGATCTCGATCCCGATCGCGAGGCCATCGTTACCATCGGCGCCAAGGACGCGCTGGCCCACCTGCTGTTTGCCACCGTCGGCCCGGGCGACGCCGTGGTCTCGCCCAACCCCGCCTATCCCATCCACCAGTACGGCGTGATCATGGCCGAAGGGCACGCCTGCATGCTGCCCATGCCGGACGCCGCCACCTTCCTCAACCGGCTGGAGGATCTGTTTCGCACCTCCACGGCGAAGCCCAAGCTGCTGCTGATCTCCTTCCCGCACAACCCCACCACCACCTGCGTGGACCTCGCTTATTTCCGCGAGGTGGTGCGCCTGGCGCGCGCGCACGGCACCATGATCATCCACGATTTCGCCTACGCCGACCTGGGTTTCGACGGCTACAAGCCGCCCAGCATCCTGCAGGTCGAAGGCGCCAAAGACGTGGCCGTGGAGATCTTCTCCATGTCCAAGAGTTACAACATGGCGGGCTGGCGCGTCGGTTTCTGCCTGGGGAATGCGAAGATGATCGCCGCCCTGGCGCGCATCAAGAGCTATCTCGATTACGGCGTGTTCCAGCCCATTCAGATCGCGTCCATCATCGCTTTGCGGGAGTGCGAGGAGGACACCCGCAAGATCTGCGCCGTGTATCAGAAGAGGCGCGACGTGCTGGTGAGCGGCCTCGCGCGCGCCGGATGGCCCGTGGAACCGCCGCGCGGCTCCATGTTCCTGTGGGCGCCGCTGCCCGAGCGGTTCCGCGCGATGGGCTCGCTGGAATTTTCCAAGCTCCTGCTGGAGAAGGCGCTGGTGGCGGTATCGCCGGGAATCGGTTTCGGCCCCATGGGTGAAGGCCATGTGCGCTTCGCCCTGGTCGAGAACGAACACCGCATCCGCCAGGCCACGCGCGCCATCGGCCAGTTTCTGAAGTGATCGCAAGCCAAGCCCGGCCCGCAGGGCCGCACATCCCCCCGGGCCCCTGGTCCCTGGCCCCGCGCTTACTGCACCTGGTACGGCACGTTGATCTCGATGGTCTTGGGAGGAAAGCACGCTTTGTTGCTGCACGCCTGGTAGCGCAGCTTGCCCGCGGCCACGCCGGGACCCGCTTGCGCGTTCGCGGCCACCTTGAAATGGGCCACCAGTTCGAAGCTGCCGGTGAATACCGAGAGCGGCTTCTCCGAGAATTCGTACTTCTCGAGCGACGGTTTGGGGTAGGTTACCTGGCCGCCTTCGAGCGCGCCGGTCGCAGTCCACGTCAGCTTCAGCGGAATCAGGTACTCGTCGCTGGGCGTGTTGCTGTTCACGTGATAGCCCGGCTGCACGGACAGTGGAATCTTCGCCTGCACCGCGTCGTTCCGCTTGCCCACCACCTTCTGGGGCTCGCCCGCCGACAGGTATCCGCTATTTTGCGCCGGCAAAGAAGGCAGGCAGACCAGTGCGGCCGCCAGCGGCAGGAGCGTCCTGCAAAAGTTGTCCCACACCATCTTCGATTTCCCTCCGGCTCGTGAGCCCGACGTGAACCGCGGCGATGCGGCCGCTGCGATCGATCAGGAACGTCGTGGGCAGCGCGTCCACGCCGCCGTAGAGCTGCGCCGTCTCGTCGTTGCCCATCACCACGCGGTAATTGACGCCCAGTTTGGTCAGGAACGGCTTGACGACGTCCCAGCCGTCGTCGTCCATGGAAACGCCCAGCACCTCGAAGCCCTTGTCCTTGTGCTTGCGCTGCATCTCCACAAACCAGGGAATCTCGATCTTGCAAGGGCCGCACCAAGTGGCCCAGAAATCGAGCAGCAGCACCTTGCCGCGATAATCGGCGAGTTGCACGGTCTTGCCCTCGGCATCCTTCAACGTGAAACCCGGAGCTTCCTTGCGGTCCTTGTCCGGCTTCACGGTCGCGGCTCTTACCGACTGCGGCTCCGAAGAGCAGCCTTGGATCAGGCAGCCCGCAACGAGCGCGGCGCCGAGTATGGTGGCAATACGTAGTGCGGACACAGATTCGTTCCTGACTCAATTATAGCCGCAATTGCGCGGACTCCACCGTTTCCCGGAACCACACGCGGCGCCCGATGCGAAAGCCGCCCGTCAGCGTGAACTCGTCGTGGCGGAGGACCCCGGAATACAGCCATGCCGCGGTGTCACAGAAGCTCTCGCAGCAATACTCGCGCCAGCGGCGGCTCCGCGATTCCATATCGCCGGCGCTCAATGCCAGCTTTCTCCATTCCGCCGACCAGCCCAGTTCGCCGCGCGCCCCCGCGCGCAGTTCCCCGCGCATCAGATTCTCCCAGGAAAGCCGCACGGCATTGCCGCTCCGCAGCCAGGCAAAGTGAAAAACCTCGTGCACAAACACGCGCCGAAACTCCGCGCGGCAGCAATCGAAAATGATCGCGCGGTCCCGCAGAAACGACCCGGCGTGCACCGCGCCGTGCCGGTCGCGCAGGCCGCGCGCGCTGCGCACCAGAATCGGAGCGCCGGCCAACCGCGGCAGGCGCCCGAGCAGCGCGCCCACCTGCCGCCTGTGCCACCGGCTTTCAAAAACGAAGAGAGGTACGTCCGCCACGGCCGGCCGCTCAGCGCACACCGGCTGCCGGCCGTTCCATCTGCGCGATCTCGTCTGCGCAGCGCCTCATCTCCGCGGGCGGCACGGTGACGAGGTCCTTCTCCATGTCCTCGCCCGTCTTCACCATGTGCAGCAGGTGCAACGCCGCCAGGCGCGCGCACCAGGAATCGTCAACCGGCCGCCCGGTTTCGCGGCTCAGGCGCAACAGATCGGCATGGGGCAGCGCAATGGTCTTCTCGGTTCGCCCGCCGTTCTCGTCCTCGAGGATGAACTTGACGTCGACCATGTCCGCCATCCGTATGGAAATGGCGGTCTGCAGCCATTTGAACATCGCCTGGAACGTACGGCCGAACGGGTCCGGCCCCGCCGCGAACTGGCGAAAATTGAGCATCTATGGCTATCTTACAATGGCTTGGTATGCAGGTTGCCGAACTGATCGCCACCCGCGAGTTCCGGCTGGCGCAACAGGAGATCGACGACCCGGCGCCCGGCTACGTGCAGGTGCGCGTGCATGCCGTCGGCATCTGCGGCTCCGACCTGCACTCCTACGCCGAAGGCGGCGTGGGCGATACCCCGTGCCAATACCCCATGGTGCTGGGCCACGAGCCCGCGGGCACGGTAGTGAAAGCAGGCGCGGGAGTCGCCGGCTGGTCGCCGGGCGACCGCGCCGCCCTCGAACCAGCGCTCTACTGCTATCACTGCGAGTTCTGCCGCTCCGGCCAACACAACCTTTGCGCCAACATCCGTTTCCTCAGTACGCCGGGCAACGCCGGGTTCTTCCGCGAATTGGTGAATCTGCCGGCCGCCAACCTGCTCGCCATTCCGCGGCAGATTTCGCTCGAGCTCGCCTCCATGGTGGAGCCCCTGGCGGTGGCGCTCCACTCCATGAAGTTCGCCGCCCTTCAATCGGGCGAAACCGCGGCCGTCTTCGGCGCCGGGCCCATCGGGCTGCTCACCGTCGCGTGCCTCAAGCTCGCCGGCGCCGGCCGCATCTGGGCGGTCGAACCGGTGGCGCATCGCCGCGGAATGGCCCGGCTGATGGGCGCCGATGCCGGGATCGATCCCGGCGAGATCGATGCCGCCGCCCAGATTCGCTCCGATACCGGACACCGCGGCGTCGACTGCGCCATCGATTGCGCCGCGCGGCCCGGCACCACCAACCAGGCGATTCGCGCCGCGCGCAACGGCGGCCGCGTGGTCCTCACCGGCATTCATTCCGAGGCCAGGGTGCCCTTCGAGGTCTCGCCCATGCGGCGCAAGGAGCTGGCGCTCTACAACGTGCGCCGCTCCAACCACGAATCGGAGGCCGCGCTGGACCTGTTGGTCAACCGCGC
>JAIQEX010000079.1 GCA_020073615.1 Terriglobia bacterium | reverse complement strand
CGCCCTTCGAACCGGACCTCATTGCTCCCTTCCAAAAACGCCCGGATCTGTTCCAGGCTCAACTTCTCTGGTGCTTGCATGCTGATGATCAACTCCCAGCATGCCGGATCGCTCCTCCAGGCTCATCTTGTATGAGAAACGCACCCCCACTCCAGGCTCATCTTGTATGAGACAAGACTCTTCCTTGACGTGATAGCCCCTTTCGGTTATGTTGGGCTTGAGCACTTCAGGGTGCCGCCAGCTCGCGGAAAGGGCCAAGCCTTCCTGAGACGTCAACCAAGCAACCGGACATAACAACTGTCCTTTCAGCCTGACCATGCGAGCGATCGGGCGCTGCCGGGCGGCAAGCCCTGAAAGGAAGTTGTCATGACCACTTCGTTACCACTGCATCCCTCACTGGAAAACCTCAAGAAGCAAGCCCGGACCCTGCAAAAGAAATGGCGCGCCGGCGACCCGGAGACGCTCTCGCGTATTCGAGCCGCTCACCCGCAGTACACGGGAATGTCCGGCGGGCAACTCGCCGCGGCGAAGCCACGCCTGGCCGATTGCCAACTCGTGCTGGCGCGCGAAGCCGGCTTCGAGAGCTGGCCGCAAATGAAAGCCGCGGTGCAATCCTCACACCAGAAAGAGGCGAACCAGCTCGTCGATCTCGCCTGCTTATGCTACGACGATCCACACTACGACCACCGCTCGTTTCATGCCCGCGCGCAGGACCTGTTGGCCCACCATCCGGAACTGGGCGAAGCCAACATCTGGGCCGCGTCGGCATCGGGCGCCGTACGCGCCATCGATTCATTTCTAGGTGCGGACCCCGAGCTTGTGAATCGCCCAGGGCCGCACGGCTGGGCGCCGCTCCTCTGCGCCTGCTACTCGCGCGTTCAACCAGCCGGCCCCGGCCACTCCACCTGGCAGGCGGCGAAGCTCCTGCTCGACCGCGGCGCGGACCCCAACGCCTACACGATCAAGCGCAACGACCCGCAGGCAGCGGCCGCGCGCGCCGCTTCACGGCATTGACCGGCGTCTTCGGCGGCGGCTCGACCGGTTTGGTGAACCAGCCGCCTCATCCGCAATGGCGGGAGCTGGCGGAACTCCTGCTCTCCCGCGGCGCCGATCCCGCCGACGAACAGGCGCTGTGGATCAACCAAGGTGCGTCGCTGGAGATCCAGCTACGCCACGGCCTGAAGCCGGACGCGGCCATTGCGACGGAAGCCGGCGCCATCACGCTGCTTGGGGCGCGAGCTCTCTCAAGCCGCCCGCCATGGCCACGAGGATCGGGTGCGGCTCCTGCTGGCCCACGGAGCGAGAACCGGCGAGATGTTCCAAGGGAAAACGCCCTGGCGCCACGCCATGGAGCTGGGTAATCTCCACATCGCACGCCTGCTGGAGGAAGCCGGCGCACCGGCCGCCGAACTGAACGATGTCGAGCGATTCGCATCGCTCTGCCTGGCGGGCGATGAGGCCGGCGCCCGCGCCATGCTGGAGCGCTCTCCCGATCTTCTCGCGCGCGCTCCTAAGTCGATGGTCATCCAGGCCACGAACACGGGGCGGACCGAGGCGGTCCGGCTGGTTCTCGATTTGGGTTTCGATCCCGACTACCTGGACGAGTCCGCAGCGCTCCACCATGCCGCGGCTGGGGGCAAGGAGGAGATCGTCCGGCTGCTCGTGCAGCGGGGAGCCTCGCTATCGCTCCGCGAGCCGTTTTACGATGGCACACCGGCCGGGTGGGCGGACTTCTTCGACCAGACCCGGGTGCGGGACATGTTGCTGAGCGAAGGCGCTCAACCGGCCTTTCGCCGAGTGCCTCTCGCGCGATCCCAAACCGGAGGACTGGCAAACGCCTCTGGTACGAATGGTGGATCGCGGCAAGACCGGCGCGGTGCGCGTGCTGCTCGAACACGGCGCCGGCGTCATGGGCCGGCATCCCGACGGCCGGCCGCTCGTGCAACTTGCCCGCGACAAGGGATTCGTGGAAATCATGGATCTGCTGCTGGAACACGGTGCGCAGGCCTAGACCAGCCTGGCGGGAGAAGGCGCGGTGTCCTGGTTGCCGGGGCCGTAGCGGGTAGCGCGGATGGCCAGGTGCAGGGCTTCGGGCACGCGCGGGCCGGCCGGATGCGCGTGCGCGGCGGGGTAGCGGCCGAAGCCCTCGCGCACCGGCGGCGCCAGGCCGGGCGTGCGCAGCGTGAGGAAGACAGCCGCGAAGCGGCGGGCGTCGGGCACATTCTCCGCCGCGCACGGGCGGCTCCGGGCGCAGACCGGCCGCGCGGAGGGCGAGAGCGTGGGCCTCGGCGGTACGGTCCAGAATCACGGCGCGCACCCAGCCGGCCTGAGCGACCGCGGCATCCGAGGCCGCGCCGCCGCGGGAAGCCGCGGGGCGTGATACCGAGCTCGCCGCGCAGGCGCTCTTGTTTTCACGGTGACCGAGAAGGACATCCGCGGCGCGATGTACTATCATTCCCTGGTCGGGGCGACATGATATTACCGGATGCGGCATGGCTGAGCGGCTATACAGGCAAGATTGCGGCTGACCTCACCATGCGTCTGCTGATAGCCGCCGGCACGCGGGTGGCTCGTCTCTTCCAGGATGAGCCACACACACGAGCCCTGCAGCAAGCCCTGAGTGAGGGGCTGACCAAGGCGGTTGGCCGGCTCCCGCTGACCTCCGAATATCGCGACCATTACCTGGAGCTGTTCCAGGCGTTCATGAAGCGGGAGGCGGTCATAGAAGAACTGAGTCAAGTGATCGATCCCCGCCCTGGCGCAAGCCTCAACATGGACCTGCTTCGCAGCGAATTCGCCGACGCGGGATTCGATCCGGACACCATCGCATTTCAGGACGTCATTTCGGCCTTCGTGGCGGCGTTCTACGATGCCGCGGCAAAGAACCGCGAGTTGCAGGGCGCCATTAAGATCGGCCTGTTGCGGAAGATTGCGGAGAACAGCAGGGCGCAGTTAGCCTTGCTGGAACGACAGGCGAAAGCGGCCGAGTCCTCAGCGGCGCACGGCAGCGAACTCGTCCGCCTCATCAAGCAGCTATTACGGGGGCAGACGAAGATCGGTGAGGTGATCGAAGCGGTTCGGCGCGCGATGGAAACCCCGCAGCCGGGCCAGAACGTCGATATCTACCAGCAGTTGGCAGCAGGCCTTTGGACGCAGGGCGGTTACATTACGCTCGATGCGGGCGGTCATCCGTCGATTAACGCAGCCGGACCGGATATTAAGCCGGCGATCGATTTTTCGCCGCTGGTAGACGTTCTGGAGATACTGCGCCGGGCCATCGACCGCCCCGCGGAACAACTATCCGCGGAAGAACTTGCTGCCCGGGAGGTGCGGTATCGCGAGTTGGTCAAGGCCTCGTACTGCAATCTGCGCCTGGAAGGGCTCTCCACAGGCTTGAAACCCATCGTTCTTCCTCTGGAGGATGTCTATGTTCACCTGCGCGCCGTGAGTCAGCTTCCCGAAGGGGCGGATGTGTTCAGCCCGGAAGAACGCAGCGTCCTGCGCGCGATGGAAGAGGGTGGGCGCGAGGCTGATGTTCGGGAAGCGCAACTGCGGCTTGACGCTTTGCGGAGGGAGCGCTGGGCGAAGGAGAGGGTGGAGCGTTTTCCCATCGCCGATGCACTGCGGGACCCGCAAAAACGGGGCCTGGTGATCCTGGGCGACCCCGGCAGCGGAAAAACGACTCTGCTGCAATTCCTCGCGTTGATGTTCGCGCGGGGGCCGGAGGACGTCGCCCGGCATTTGCAACTGACCGGTCCCGACCGGGGGCGGCTGCCGATATTCGTTCCGCTGGCCGCTTACGACGAAATGCTCGGCGAGGCGCCCGAACTCACCATCCGCGAGTTTCTGGGGCGGTACTACGACCGCCGCCGCGCGGCGCCGGGTCTCGATCCGATCTTTCAGGCGGCCCTCGAGGCAGGCGGCGCCCTGGTGCTGCTCGATGGCCTCGATGAGGTGGTGGAAGAGAGCCGCCGCAAGTACGTGGCGGAGCAGGTGAGCGCGTTTATTCGGGAAGCGATGTTGCGCGGCAACCGGGTGCTGCTCACGAGCCGCATTTACGGGTACCGCGCCGCGCCGCTTTCCATCGACCTGCCGCATGTAACGGTGCTCGACTTCCGGCGCGAGGTCGAGATTTTCGCGCGGCAGTGGAGCCGCGCGATGGCGGCGTGGGACGCTCAGACCGAGCTGGTAGCGCAAGAGGAAGAGCGGCGCCTGCTCAAGGAACTCCGGAGCAATCCGGGGGTGGAGCGGCTGGCAGCGAATCCGCTGCTGCTGACCATGCTCGCATTGCTCTACCGGCAGGTGGGCGGGCTGCCGCAACGCCGCATCCAGCTATACGATCTCTACGTTCGCGCGCTGATCCAGAATTGGGAGGAAAACCGCAGCCGCGGGGCGCGGTTGAGCGCGCCGAAGCACACCGATACCCTGGAGGCGGAAACGGTGTTGATCCCGCTGTCCCTGTGGCTGCAGCAGAACAGGGCGAGCGGCACGGCGACGCGCGAAGAACTGATGGCGCAGCTAGTCGCCATCTATCTGGCCGAGGCAGGGGAGGACCCCGATGCAAAGGATGTGCCGGCGGCCACCCTGCACGCGGCCCAACGCCGGGCGGAGATCTTCCTGGCCGACATGCGCCAGTTTTCAGGGGTGCTGGTGGAGCGCGGGCAGAACGCCTTCGGATTCCGGCATCTCACCTTTCAGGAATACTTTGCGGGGCGCGCCCTGGCCCGCATGCAGCCCGAGAAACGCTGGGCGCTGTTGTGGCCCAACCTGCACGCGAGCCGCTGGCGCGAGCCCATCCTGCTGGCCGCCGCGCGACTTGGCGTGACCGAGAATCGCAGTGCGGAAGTCACCGACCTGGTGGAGCAGATTCTGGGCGCGGGCAGCGATTACGAAGCGATTCTGCATCGCGATCTGTTTCTGGCGTGTGACTGCGCGGCGGATGACATCGGCGTCGACTTGCGGGTGCTGCGCGGGCTTGTCCAGGAGTTGGTTCCCCTTGCGGCGTCGCACGTGCGAACCATGGCATCGAGGGCTATTGACCTGCTGAGCCGCCTGGGGCTGCTGCGGGCGGGGGACGTCATTCGGCTCCCAGAGGCGCTGGACGCATTGGCGGGGATTGTGGATGCTGCCGGGATTTGGAGCATAGGTATGCTTCGCCCTCTTTCGCGGGTATGGGTAGAACCTGGCCGGCTGCATGAGAGCACAAAGATGCTCGTACTTAGGATGGCCAGCGGTTTTTATTTCAGCGACGAGGCAGATGCCGAAATCGGGTCCTTCGTCCGTCAATCCGACGATCTTCGCGAAGCACTGGTCGAAAGATTGGAGGGAATAGAAGATATCGTGCACGCCGGCGCCATCGGGGCACTTACTTCACTGGTTGGCCAGGATCCGTCGGTGCGGGCAGCGGTCATCTCAAAGCTACAAGATCCATCACCGATTGTCCGTATGAGAGCAGTTAGGGCGCTGGGAGGGGTGGCGGCCAAGGATCCGGCCGTGCGCGCCGCGGTAGCCGCGAGACTAAACGATGCACAGACCAACGTGCGCCAGTGGACGATGGGCGCGCTGCGTGGGCTGCTCGCGCAGGACACGGAGCTTTGCCTGGCGGTAACCGGCAAGCTCGACGACGGAGACCCGGATACGCGCGCAGCGGCGATTCGGGCGTTGGCCGAACTGGTGGGTGGCGACCCCGCGGTGCGCAAACATGTGAAAGCTCGGTTGGGGGACCCTGAACCGGGAGTGCGTGCTGCTGCCCTGGATGCGCTGGCCGGGCTGTTAGATCAGGATACCGAGGTGCTCACGGCTGCCATGGCGGCGCTCAACGATACAGATAGCGAGTTGCGCAGGACCGCTACGCGCGTGCTGGCGGGAATGGCATACCCAAGCGCCGAGGTGCTCCGCGCGGTTGTCTCCACATTGCAAGACATCGACGGCACGGTACGGGCGCAAGCCATTGCCGGTTTGAGCCGATTCGCCGGCAAGGATTCGACAATCACCGCGGCCATGTGTGCCCTTTTTTCGCATCCAGACTGGGTGACTCGCCGGCAAACGCTCAGTGCGCTCACGCCGGGCGTCCGGGGCCATGGCGCCGTGCGCGAACTGATCGGCAATGAGATGGGGAACTTACAATGCCTTGAATCGGCAGGGGCGCGGGCCGGTGCGATCCGCGCGTTAGGAAAGCTGGCCGGGGATGGGGCAATCGCCGCACGGATTTCAGCCCGGCTCAACCATCCGGAGCCCCGATTGCGTAGCGCTGCCGTTGAAGCGCTGGCTCGCCTGGTGGATCGAGACGCTTCGGTCCGGTCGGCGGTCGTGGCCAAGCTCGACGATACGGACGGGAGCGTGCGCGCTGCCGGGGTCAGGGCAGTGGCCGGGATTGCGAGCCAGGATACATTGATCCGTTCGCGGGTTACTGGCGCGCTTGACGACCCGGACGGTGCGGTGCGTGCCGCCGCCCTCGACGTGTTGGCCGGACTGTCAAGCCACGACGAAGCAATACGAAGGGCAATCATTGAGAAGCTCGAGGATAGGAATGCGGGCGTCCGCCTCGCGGCGGTCGAAGGGGTGAAGCTGTGGGTCCAAGAGGATCCGGCGGCACGTGCAACTATCATTTCGAGAACCGGCGACCAGGATGGGCGAGTGCGCGGCGCGGCAATTCTGGCGTTGGCCGGGTTGATAGACCGGGATGCCGAGGCTCGCGCTGCCGTCATCGGCCGGCTGGGAGACCCGTCCGTCCGGGAGGAGGCGGCAGCGGCTCTCGCCGGGCTGGTAGTCCAGGATGCCGCGGTTCGCACGGAGATTTTCGCGAAGACCGGCGAACCGGATGTTACCCTGAGGGCCGGCGCGATTAGGGCCATGGCGGAATTGGCGACGCTGGACCCGGTGGTGCGAGATGCCATCCTCGCAAAACTGAAAGATCCGGAGCCAATCCTGCGGAGGGCCGCAATTGAAACCCTGGAAGGAGTGGCGAGCGGTGACGAGAGGGTGCGGACTGCTCTGGTTGGCAGGCTCAACGACAGCTGTTACGGAGTCAGGAGGGCGACTGTGAGGGCACTGGGAGTGCTGACAGGGGAAGAGCCGCAGGTCCGCGCCGCAGTCCTAGCCATAGTCCAAGACGAAGATGGAGACGTTCGCGCCGCGGCAGTCCGGCAACTGGGCGGCTTAATGAGCCAGTATCCCGCCGTACGCTCTGCGATCGTGTCCAAGCTCGATGACCCGGACTCGCGAGTGCGCGCTGCCGCGGTCGACGCGATCTGCCGGAACCCCCTGGAAGACGAGGTGCTGTATCGGAGGCTGCTACCCGTGTTAGGCTCCGAAGACAACGACGGTTCCCGACAGGCGGCGGTTCGGCTGTTCAGCCGCCTGGCCGCCACGAATCCGGCGGTTCGGGCTGAAATGGTGCAGTTACTGCGCGCGGAAGACTGGCGAACCCGTCTCAGTGCGGTTGAAGTGCTGGCGGGCGCCAACACCGATGCCCTGCGGGAAATAGTTCCGGAACTGGTCGAGGTCCTGGATGACTTTCGGGGCCTGGATAGCTGGCCCGCCCGGATTGCGGCTGCCGAGTTCCTGCTGAACGATTATCAGTGGAGCGAGAAAGCGATACAGACAATACTGCCCGCGCTCGATTACGGAACCCACCCTTTGGTTTTTGTTCTGCTTTCAGGGGAAGTGCGCAGGCGGGCCGCGGTCGCTCTGGGCACGCTGAACGCGGAGCGGCGCGACCCTGCAGTTCTACCACGGGTGGTGCGACTGATGGCAGAGGAGGAAGGCCCCCATTTGCTCGATGGCGCCTACAACGCCTTGCTCTCCCTGGTGGCGGCGCCGGAACGGTAGAACCCCGCGACATCAGTACCAATACTTGGTCTTTTGCACCCATTCCGAGCGCGGGTAGCGCGCGTGCAGCAGTTGGAACGCCTGACGGGACCAGGCGCGGGTGGACGGGTCGCCGGGGCCGTAGCGGGTGGCGCGGACGGCCAGGTGCAAGGCCTCGGGGACGCGCGGGTCGTGCGGATGCGCGCGCGCCCAGGCCAGTGTTTGGGCACACAGGTAGTTGGGCGCGGCGGGGGCGGCAGCCAGCATCTCCCACTCCTTGTCGGCGCGCGCGCGGGCGTCCGGCGGGAGGAAATCGGCGGGCGGCGGCGCGGCGGCGGGGGCCGGCGTCCCCAGGCGCCACCAGTTGTCGCGGAACGAGTCGATAGCGCCCACCTTGGCCGTGTAGCGGCCGAAGCCCTCGCGCACCACCGGCGCCAGGCCGGGCGTTCGCAGCATGAGGAAGACGGCGGCAAACCGGCGGGCGTCCCGGGCATTTTCCGCAGCGTACTCGCGCAGCGGCGCGGCCAGCTCCGGGTGCAGGCCGGCCGCGCGGAGGGCGAGCGCGCGGGCTTCGGCGGTGCGGTCCAGAAGCACGGCGCGCACCCAGCCGGCCTGCGCGACCGCGGCCCGCAGCCTCTCGGGGAGCAGGGCGTTGCCGGCGGCATCCACCCACAGATCGAGCGGCACCCGCCGGTTCAGAACGGTGGCGGCATCGTGATCGAAGGTAACATCCGGGGGCGCTTCGCCGCGATAGTCCGCGAGGGGCTCGTCGGCCACCGCCACGGTTGCCGCCACGGGAAGGCGCGGGGCGTAGCGCAGGAACTCCGTCCAGTCGCGCGCCAGGCTCATGCGCTCCGCCAGGAAGGAATTGCGCGCCGCGCGCGGCGGCTTTGCAGCCAGCGCTTCGTCCGCCCACTGGCGCGCGTCGCCCTGCTGACGCGCCGTCTGCAGCAGGATGCCGTAATAGGCCGCGGTGGCATAGGCGGGATTGCCGGGCGGAATCTTGCGGGCCGCGGCGATCAACTCGGGCGCGGCGGGGTCGTTCGGTTTCGCCGCCACGAGTGCGGCCACCAGCCACTCGGTGGAGCGCGCCTGCTGCCAGTGTTCGATGGGGTGCGGCCCGCCGCCCTGAAACGATGCGATCCAATCGGCGATGCCGCTGCGCTCCGCCGGCACCTTGTTCTGGCGGTCCCACAGGGCGGTGTAGTCCGTCAAAGCCGGTACGATGCGCGCGCCCAGTCCCGGCCGGGAGAGTGCGGCGCCAAGCTCGACCATGCGGTCTTCGGGCCGCAGGCGCGCGGCGACGAAATCCAGCAGACCCTGCGCGGAGCCGTGCCAGCGCGCCTGCCGGGGATCGTCGCGAATCGCGCGCAGGGCCGATTCGGCAGACACCAGCGCATCGCGGCTGCCGCCGACGGTCCCTTCGCGAATGAGCGCGCGGGCGGCCAAGTAGGGGGCGGAATCGCGCCAGGGCGAAGCGGCATCGGCGGCGATCGCGCGGAAGCCCGCCTCCGCATCCTTATACCTGGTGGCGTAGAAAGCCGCGGCGGCGATCTGGTACTGGCGGTCGGCGGCCAGCAGCGGGTCGGCGTCCGCGGGGAGCGGCGCCGGGATATGCGGCTGGCGGGCGGCCGCCTGCTCCGGCGTCTGGGGCACGCCCGGCAGGGGCTCGCCACCGCCGCAATTGGCGAAAACCTCATCCTGGCCGCGAACCCACTCGGCCACCTGCGCGCTCTTGCCGCCCCACTGCGCGACGCGCTTGGCCAGCGTGGCGGCGGCGGTGTCAAAGGCATCGTCGAGGCAGTTCTGATAGGCGGCGTAGTAGCCGTCGACGAAGGTGTGGCGGTCGGTCTCGATGCTCTTGAGCGGCGCCACGCCGGGTACGGCATTGCGCGCCGCCAACCAGCGCGCCGCGGAAACCGGTCCGCCGAACTGGAGCCCTTGCGGCCACTGGGTTGGCTGCGCCACTTGCGGAGAGAGCGCGGCGATCTCTTCGGCGGTCAAGGGCGCGCCGGAAAGATAGCGGTAGGCCACCACCAGGTTGCGCCGGAAATATTGCGGCCGGACGATGCCCAGCTCGCCGCGCAGGAATTCCGGGCCGGGGTTGTAAAGGTACCCGAACTGCGCTTCGGGCAGGAATGGCCCGCAGCCACTGCCCTCGGGCGGATCGACAACAAACGCGGCCGCCACCAGGATCAACACCACACGCAGGTACCTCATCGCCATCTCCTTGCCAGTTCGACAGCGCCGCGGTATGCCGCTTCGGTCCACGGCCGCGGATGGAATACGTACAGGCGCCGGCTGCGCGGGGCACTGGCCGGCAGCTCATCGGTGGCCACGCCCAGGCTCGATCGGCACAGACCCTCGCGAACGCGCGCGCCCACGAACGCCTCGCCCGGCCCCATGCGGAAGGCCATGGGCACCGCGTCGGTCACCGGGAGGCCGCCGATCCAATCGTCATCCTGGCACCACGACGCCAGCGCGGTGATGCCCAGCGGCAGGGCCGGCGGCAGCGCCTGGCGCAGGTGCCCGAGCATGGCTCGATACCACGCGCGTTCTGAGAGCCTGGCGTCGAAATCCACCTGGAGCGCGCGGAGGCCCGGGAACTCCGCGGCGCGCGCGGTTTCGTGCGCCACGGCGGACGCATCGGGCAGCGGCCCGCGGCCCGACTCCAGGCGCACCACGGCCATGAGCGGCGTGGCCGGAGGGACGACGAGTGGCTGCAGGCGCGGGCGCGATTCGACGACGCCATCGTGCCAGGCGACGGTGCGCGCCAGAAAGGCCACGCCGGCCGCGCGCGGGTCCACAAACGGCAGGCGCTCGGGCCGCTCCCAGGCCCACAGCACCAGGCGGGGGAAGCCGGGCAGCGGGTCGGGGCGGCGTTCGCGCACAGCCACTGCCAGGACGAATACCGCCGCCGCCGCTACGATCCAGCCACTTCTCACGCGCGCTCCACGGTGTGTTGCTCTCATGATACGCCGCGTCGCCGCTTGGACACGCGGCATGAACGAATCGGCCCGCATACCCGCTCCAGGGCCCTGCGCTAGCACGGCGCTTGCCATTCCGCGGCCAGTTCGGGGCTCGGGCGATTTGAATTCCGATGCGTCTATCTCTTATACTGTGGGATCGGTGCACACCTGAGGAGGTTTTCCCATGGTCTCTACGACGGATACGTTTGGTGTCGGGCAACGCAACCGGCGGCGAAAGACCGCCGTGCATGCCCGGCCGATGGTGCGCGTGCTTCTGACGCTGCTGGTCGCGTTCCTGCTGGCCGCGCCGCTTCTGGCGCAGCCACAGGAAGCGGGAGGCGAAGCCAACCTCAAGCTCCCCGATCTCGGCTCGGCCACTTTCCTGGGCGGCATCAAGGGCAGCACGCTGCTCATGGGCGGGCTGGTGGTGAGCGCGCTCGGCCTGGTCTTCGGCCTGATGATTTTCGTGCGCCTGAAGAACATGGCGGTGCACGCCTCCATGCGCGAAGTCTCCGAGCTGATCTACGAGACTTGCAAGACGTATCTCGCGACGCAGGGAAAATTCCTGCTGCTGCTGGAATGCTTCATCGCGGTGATCATCGTCCTGTACTTCGGTTTAGGACAGCAAATGGAGGCCTACAAGGTGGCCATTATTCTGCTGTTCAGCGTAATCGGCATCTCGGGCAGCTTCGGGGTGGCGGCCTTCGGCATGCGCGTCAACACCTTCGCCAACTCGCGCACGGCCTTCGCCGCGCTCACCGGCAAGGCGTTCCCGTGCTACAACATTCCCCTGCAGGCGGGCATGAGCATCGGCATGCTGCTGGTCTCGGTTGAGCTGCTGATCATGCTCTTTATCCTTATATTCATACCGGGCGACCTGGCCGGCCCGTGCTTCATCGGCTTCGCCATCGGCGAATCGCTGGGCGCCGCGGCGCTGCGCGTGGCGGGCGGCATCTTCACCAAGATCGCCGACATCGGCTCGGACCTCATGAAGATCGTCTTCAAGATCAAGGAAGACGACGCGCGCAATCCGGGCGTGATTGCCGATTGCACGGGCGACAACGCGGGCGATTCGGTGGGCCCCTCGGCCGACGGCTTCGAAACGTACGGCGTGACCGGCGTGGCGCTGATCACCTTCATTCTGCTGGCGGTGCACGATCCTATCGTGCAGGTGCAACTCCTGGTGTGGATCTTCTCCATGCGCGTGATGATGGTCATCTCCTCCGGCGTGGGCTACTTCGTCAACGGCGTCATCGCCAAGGCGCGCTTCTCTAACCTGCCCAAGTTCAACTTCGAGACGCCGCTTACCACCCTGGTGTGGCTCACCTCCATTCTCTCCATCGCGCTCACCTACGTGATCAGCGCGTTCATGATTCCGACTCTGGGCGGCGACGCAACCATGTGGTGGAAGCTGGCCACGGTGATCAGTTGCGGCACGCTGGCGGGCGCGCTCATACCGGAATTCGTCAAGGTCTTTACGTCGACCAATTCGCGCCACGTACGCGAGATCGTCACCAGCTCGCGTGAAGGCGGCGCTTCGCTCAACATCCTGTCCGGCTTCGTGGCCGGCAACTTCAGCGCGTACTGGCTGGGCTTCACCATGCTGGCGCTCATGAGCGTCGGCTACCTGATGAGCACCATGTTTCTGGGCACCCTGATGCTGGCGCCGGCGGTCTTCGCCTTTGGCCTGGTGGCGTTCGGCTTCCTGGGAATGGGGCCGGTGACCATCGCGGTGGACAGCTACGGCCCGGTGACAGACAACGCGCAATCCATCTACGAGCTCTCCATGATCGAGACCCTGCCCGGCATCAGCCAGGACATCCAGAAGAATTTCGGCTTCTCTCCGCAATTCGAGAAAGCCAAGGAGAATCTGGAGGAAAACGACGGCGCGGGCAACACCTTCAAAGCCACTTCCAAGCCGGTGCTGATCGGCACCGCCGTGGTGGGCGCCACCACCATGATCTTCTCCACCATCGTGGCCCTGACGCACGGCCTGGAAGACCGCTACATGCGCATGATCTCGCTGATGCACGCGCCGTTTCTGCTGGGGCTCATTGCCGGTGGCGCGGTGATCTACTGGTTCACCGGGGCCAGCGCGCAGGCTGTCACTACCGGCGCCTATCGCGCGGTGGAGTTCATCAAGAAGAACATCAAGCTGGAGAGCGCGGAGAAGGCTTCGGTGGCCGATTCCAAGAAGGTGGTGGCCATCTGCACGCAGTACGCGCAGAAGGGCATGTTGAATATCTTCCTGGTGGTGTTCTTCGCCACCCTGGCCTTCGCGTTCCTGGAGCCGTTCTTTTTCGTCGGCTACCTGATTTCCATCGCGCTGTTCGGTCTGTACCAGGCCCTCTTCATGGCCAACGCGGGCGGCGCCTGGGACAATGCCAAGAAGGTGGTGGAGACCGAGCTGCACGCCAAGGGCACGCCGCTGCACGACGCCACCGTGGTGGGCGATACGGTGGGCGATCCTTTCAAGGACACGAGCTCGGTGGCCTTGAATCCGATCATCAAGTTCACCACCCTGTTCGGCCTGCTGGCGGTTTCGCTCGCCGTCAACCTGACGGCCAAGCAGGGCACCACGCTGACCACCGCGCTGGCGGCGGTCTTCTTCCTGATTTCGGTGATATTCGTCTACCGCAGTTTTTACGGGATGCGCATCGAATCGGAGAAGTAAGGTGGGACCACGGCCATAACTCCGCTGGGGCGGCCATAGGGCTCCTCTCGCCAGAACCGCCGCCCGCGGGGATAAGTTCGCCCGGGCAATTCCGCCGGGCGACTGTTTCGACGACTGGCGTACTGGTCCAACTGAGGCCGGCGAGCAAAGAGATAAGGCGAGAGGTGCGAAGCAATGCTGGTTGCGCTAGTATCACGAGTATGGAATCCGATTGTCCTGAAGGAGGGCGGCTTGGATTAGGACGCCCGGCGGCCCGCCGGGTTGGTTTGGGACCTGCCGGGACGATCTTGATACCGGCGATCACCCTGATCGTTCTTTCCACCGGTTTGGCTCTTCCTCAGCAGACAGCACGCAAGCAGCAGAAACAGCCCGGCGCGACTGTGGAATCCGGCAAAAACCCGCCGGCTAGCGCGGCGAAAACCGCCGGAAAACAAGTAACAGCCGGAGTGTACCTCGGCTCCTTCAACCTGGAATCGCCAACGGGGCGTTTCTCCGATGCCAAAATGGCGTTCACCGATGTTTCCAATTGCCATGTCTACGAGTTCGTTGAACCGCCCTTCGCCGACTTCAGCCTCAGCACGGTGGGATTCTTTGCGGTGAAGGGAAGGGTGGTTGGAAAGCAGTTGCGGGCCACGGCGGTAGGTGCCGTGGACGATACGGCCGGCCGCCTGGGTGCGATGGCGGGAAAGTGTTCCGAAAAGAGAGCTGCGCAGGTTGCTGAAGAATTCAAGAAAATGCAGCCGTCGAGCGAGTCCATCCGCGCCACGAAGATCGCCGCGCGGCTTGCGACCGCCAAGACGCTGTCGAACTCGGGGGACTTACCCGGCGCCCGGCGGGCTTGCGATGACATTCTGAGGGAGGCGCCTGAGAACCACGAAGCGGCGCAGCTCAGAACTGAGATCCGGGCAGAAATCGATAAACGGGTAGCCGTGCATGTGAGCAACACGGAGAACCTGTTTCGCAGCGGCCAACTCTCCGAGGCGGCCCGGGAGTGCGAGCGTGCCAGCGAACTGGACCCTGACAACGGGCAGGTGCAGGCATTGCGGGAGAAGATCTCGCGAGTGATCGAGCTGCTTCGCGGACGGTGACGAGCGGCCTGGCGGACGTTCAAAGAGTGTTGTAAAGGAGGCGCGGCATGAAGCGGGCGAGCGGAATTCCCGTAGTTCTTCACCATGTGCGATTGCTGGGTTTCGCCGTACTTGTGTCGCTGGCCGTGGCGCCTGATTCCCCAACCCAAACCAAGTCTCAATACGAAGCCGAGGTTCTCTGGGTCAACGATCCGAAGATCTCCTTTCAATTTGTTTTCCTGGCATCCAGCGGAGCGGTCACGGCTGCCGCACCGCAAGGGACGGTCACCGGGTGGCCCGCGTTTTTCGACGCAGCGGATCGGGAATACGCGGCGCAGGTGCTGGATCACGGAAAGATCCTTCACGTTGCGAGTCCGAGGTTCTTGGGCATCGACGATGACGGTCTGGACAGCGATTTTCTGCGCATCGGTCTTGCTCTGCGCGAAAAGTCCGGTGGGAGCCGGCTTTTCGGCTTCACGATCCGTTTCTTGCCGCTGGCCGCACCCGAAGTGGCGAGCCTTGGATATCGTGAGCTGCTGGCGCGCGCTCTCTTTGGAAGGCCGTATGCAGACCTGGAACGGATGGCACAGGACGGAAGGGTTCCAATGAAGCCTTTGACGGAGCACCGGCAGCGGGCGTCTTTTGCGAGGAGTGACATCGAAGAACTTCTGTCGCTCGAGGTGCCGCAGGAACTGCTGGTGACCGGTGTTGGGAGGGCCGGTGTCTCGTTTCGGCCTTCGGCGAGCGAATTGGAGCATTTTCGGGGACTGGGTGCTTCGCAGGCATTGCTCGAAGCGGTAGAGAAGGCGGCCGCTCGCCGGGCCGATCCGTTGTTCTGGCAGGTTGTTCCGGAAGACGCCGATGAGCGAATGCTCCAGCTCTGTCTCAAGCGCTTTCCGGAGGTGGAATTGGGTAACGCAGCACGACAAAGGCTGGAGGGTCTGAGAAGGAGCCGCACGAGTCTACTGATCGTCTATAACCAGGAACGGCGCGGTGGCAAGGTGGCCGTTTATCTCGACGGGCGGCCGGTCGTTTTGATCGGGCCCATGTGTTATGCCAGGATTAGAATGGAGCCAGGAGCGAGGAGGTTGCAGATCGGTTCGGTCAAAGATCGAGGAACCGAGGTATCTTTTTCTGGAGGTCAGGTGATTCAGGTGGCCATCGATGGAAGGCGCGTCTTGAGTTCGGAACAAGTGGCGGAGGAAAAGCCCTTGTCTGGGTTCAAACCGATCGCGGGCGAGGATGTTTTAGCCGCCGACATGGTTCTACGATGACGCGCTGGGACCCCGGCATTCCACACGAACCCGCGGGCGGGACAGGTCAACCGGCTGCTTGCTTCACCGATAATGACAGCACGAATTCCTAGGCCACCGTTTTCTGCGCGTGAATCTCCTGCAGGCTCCACACGCGTATGGGGTCGCGCAGCTTCGCGGCCACCGCGTCGGCCGCGGCGCGCGCACCGCTCATGGTGGTGACGCACGGCACGCGGTACGTCACCGCGCTACGCCGGATCGCTTTCTCGTCGTGGAACGCGGGACCGCCCGTGGTGGTGTAGATGGCCAACTGGATGGCGCCGCCCTTCAACAGGTCCACCGCGTTGGGCCGCCCTTCGTTCACCTTGAAAACGGTCTTGCACGTGAGGCCGGCATTGCGCAGCGCCGCCGCCGTGCCGCGCGTGGCTACCAGGCGGAAGCCCAGCGCGGCGAAACTCTGCGCCACCTTCACCGCCTCCGGTTTGTGCCGGTCGTTCACGCTGATGAAGACCATGCCCTTCTCGGGAAGCGGGCTGCCGGCGCTGATTTGCGCCTTCAAAAACGCCTCGCCGAAGTTGACCCCCACGCCCATCACTTCGCCGGTGGAGCGCATCTCGGGGCCCAGCACCGGGTCCACGCCGGGGAACTTGTTGAACGGGAAAACGGGCGATTTCACGAAGGTCTGCGGCACCGCCAGCGTGCCGGAAACGCGCCCTCCGGTGAGATGCGTATAGTCCGTCAGCTTGCGCCCGCACATCAGCCCCACGGCGATCTTGGGCAGCGGCACGCCCGTCGCCTTGCTCACATACGGCACCGTGCGCGACGCGCGCGGATTCACTTCCAGCACGTACAGCGTGCCGTTCTGGATGGCATACTGCACGTTCATCAGCCCCACCACGTGCAGCGCGCGCGCCAGCCGCACGGTGTACTCTTCGATGGCGCGGACGGCCGTCTCGGCGAGCGATTGCGCCGGCAGCACGCAGGAACTGTCGCCCGAGTGCACCCCCGCCTCTTCGATGTGCTCCATGATGCCGGCGATCAACACGCCGTCGCCGTCGGAGAGCGCGTCCACGTCCACTTCGGTGGCGTCTTCCAGGAAACGGTCGACCAGCACCGGGCGGTCCTGCGAAAAGCTGACCGCCTCGCGCATGTACTGGCGCACCATCTCCTCGTCGTAGGCAATCACCATGGCCCGCCCGCCCAGCACGTAGCTCGGCCGCACCAGCACCGGATAGCCGATGCGCCGCGCCACCGCGCACGCCTCCTCCACGCTGGTCGCCGTGCCGTTGGCCGGGCAGCGGATGCCCAGGCTGTCCAGCAGTTTCCCGAATAACTGGCGGTCTTCAGCCAGGTCGATGTTCTCCGGGTCGGTGCCGATGATGGGCACGCCCAGGCGCTTGAGCGGCAGCGCCAGGTTCAGCGGGGTTTGCCCGCCGAACTGCACGATCACTCCGCCGGGCTTTTCCGTGTCGCAGATGTTGAGCACGTTTTCGAGCGTGAGCGGCTCGAAGTACAGGCGGTCGCTGGTATCGTAGTCGGTCGACACGGTCTCGGGATTGCAATTGACCATGATCGACTCCACGCCCATCTCCTGCAGCGCGAACGACGCGTGGCAGCAGCAGTAGTCGAACTCGATGCCCTGTCCGATGCGGTTGGGGCCGCTGCCCAGAATGACGACTTTCCGGCCGTCGCGCGCGTCCGCTTCGCAGGAGCTTTCATAGCACGAGTAAAGATACGGCGTGAAGCTCTCGAACTCCGCGGCGCAGGTGTCCACGCGGCTGAATACCGCGCGCACCCCCAGCTCTTTGCGCCGCTCGCGCACCGCGATCTCCTCCATCCCCCATGCCTGCGCCAGCTGCACGTCGGAGATTCCGTAGCGCTTGGCGCGCCGCAGGGTATCGTGCGAGGGCGCTCCCGCCGGCCCGGCGAGCCCCGCCTCGAAATCCACCACCTCTTTGATCTGCTCCAGGAACCAGCGGTCGATGGAGGTGAGCTCACAGATCTCGGCCACCGTGTATCCCGCGGCCATCGCAAAGCGGATGTAGTTGAGGCGGTCCGGCGTGGGCGTAATCAGCTTCTGGCCGATCAGCTCCTTGTCGAACTTCTCCGAACCGAACGCCCGGCCCGTCTCCAGGCTGCGCATGCCTTTGGAGAGCGCCTCTTTGAAGGTGCGGCCGATGGCCATCACTTCGCCCACCGATTTCATCTGCGTGCCCAGGGACGGATCGGCGCCCGGGAATTTCTCGAAGGCCCACTTGGGAATCTTCACCACCACGTAGTCGATGGTGGGCTCGAAGCAGGCCGGCGTCTGGCGCGTAATATCGTTGCGGATCTCGTCCAGCCGGTAGCCCACCGCCAGGCGCGCGGCGATCTTGGCAATGGGGAAGCCGGTGGCCTTTGAGGCCAGTGCCGAGCTGCGCGAAACGCGCGGGTTCATCTCGATGATCACCATGCGCCCGTTGTGCGGGTTGATGGCGAACTGCACGTTGGAGCCGCCCGTATCCACGCCGATTTCGCGCAGGCAGCGGATGGCCGCGTCGCGCATCATCTGGTATTCCCGGTCGGTGAGCGTCTGCGCCGGCGCCACCGTAATGGAATCGCCCGTGTGCACGCCCATGGGGTCGAAATTCTCGATCGGGCAGACGATGATGCAGTTGTCCGCCAGGTCGCGCATGGCCTCCAGCTCGAACTCTTTCCAGCCGAGCGCGCTTTCTTCGATCAACACTTCGTGCACCGGGGAAAGAAACAGCCCGCGCTCCAGGATCTCCACCAGCTCCTCGCGGTTGTACGCGATTCCTCCGCCCGTGCCGCCGAGGGTGAAGCTGGGGCGCAGGATGCACGGGTAGCCGATGCTTTCCGCGAAGTCCAGCCCGTCCCGCGGGCTCGTCACCAGGTGCGATTGCGGCGTCTCCAGCCCGATGCGGCGCATGGCGTCCTTGAACAGCAGGCGGTCTTCGGCCTTCTTGATGGCGTCGATGCGCGCCCCGATCAGCTCCACGCCGTAGCGCTCCAGCACGCCCGCCTCGGCCAGTTCCACGGAGAGATTCAAGCCCGTCTGGCCGCCCACCGTGGAGAGCAGCGCGTCGGGGCGCTCGCGGCGGATGATCTCTTCCAGATACGGCAGCGTCAGCGGCTCCACGTAGGTGCGGTCGGCCAGGTCGGGATCGGTCATGATGGTGGCCGGATTGGAATTCACCAGCACCACCTGGTAGCCGTCTGCCCGCAGGGCCTTGGCCGCCTGCGTGCCCGAGTAGTCGAACTCGCAGCCCTGGCCGATGACGATCGGCCCGGAGCCGGCGATCAGGATGCGATGAAGGTCGTTGCGCCGCGGCATCGCTTATTTCCCGCCCATCAGCCTGACGAAATCGTCGAACAGGTAGTGCGAATCGTGCGGGCCGGGCGCCGCCTCCGGATGGTATTGCACGCAGAACATGGCGTGGCTGCGGTGGCGGAAGCCCTCGAGCGTGCCATCGTTCAAATTGGTGTGGGTAATCTCCAGCTCGTTGAGGTTGAGCGAGTCGGGGTCCACCGCGAAGCCGTGATTGTGCGAAGTGATCTCGACGCGCGCGGTGACTTCGTTGCGCACCGGGTGGTTGGCGCCGCGATGCCCGAATTTCAGCTTGTAGGTTTTGCCGCCGCAGGCGAGACCCAGCAACTGGTGGCCCAGGCATATGCCGAAGATGGGCTTGCGGCCGATGAGCTTGCGGATGTTCGCCACCTGCGTGTGGAGCGGCTCGGGATCGCCGGGACCGTTGGAGAGGAAGATGCCGTCGGGGTGGAGCGCCAGCGCGTCCTCGGCGGAGGTCAACGACGGCACCACGGTGACGCGGCAGCCCACTTGCACCAGCCGCCGCAGTATGTTCTGCTTGATGCCGAAATCGTAGGCCACCACGTGATAGCGCACCTCGGGCGCGGGCGACAGCAGTTCGGAAGGCGAGCAGCGGTCGAGGGGCCTGGTCCATTCGTAGCGCTCGGCGGTGGAAACGCGGCTGGCGAGATCTAGCCCGGTCATAGACGGGATGGCGCGCGCTTTCTCCACCAGCTTCGCCGCGTCTTTTTCGGTGGCGGAAAGCACACCGCGCATCACGCCGCGGGTGCGCAGGTGGCGCACCAGCGCGCGGGTATCGAGATCGTCCACTACGGGAATGCCGGCCTGGGTGAGAAAGGCATTCGCCTCGGTATCGGAGCGCCAGTTGCTGGCCATGGCCGAGAATTCGCGCACCACCAGGCCCTCGATATAAGGATGGGCGGCCTCGTTGTCTGCGGCGTTGGTGCCGTAATTTCCGATCTGCGGGTTGGTCAGAATGACGATCTGGCCGGAATACGAAGGGTCCGTGAAGACTTCCTGATAGCCGGTGAGCGCGGTATTGAAGACCACCTCTCCGGAGCGCTCGGCGGGCGCACCAAAACTCCTGCCCTCGAAGACCGTGCCGTCTTCCAGGGCGAGAATTGCAGAATTCAAGTTAGGCTGTTCCTCCCAGGGTTGGATCAGTCCTAGTCTAACAAAATGGTGATGCCTGCTTCTTGGCCGGTACCGGGCATTAACATGGAGATGAGAAAAACCGTTTACGCCATTTATCCAAGGAAAAGGTCTTCGAATTCCTGGAGGAGGGCTCTGTGCTCATCCGTGTGGAATGGAGCCTGTGAATAGTAGCGATTCTCCGAGAATGGAACGCCGACTCTGCGCTCAAATTGGAATGGAGCTGGCGGAAACTGTACCGTCTGATCCGTTCGAAACGTGATGCCAGAAACGTCAAACGGAGGGTGCCTTCCTCCGTTGATTTCATTCAAACGGCTCGCGAATTTGGCCACATTAGGATTGACGCCACGCAGTGATTTCTCAGTGTGAACGAGGATTTCGCTGACGAACGCCCTTCGGCGGATCAGACTGGGGCCGTACTCAATGCCAAACTCACCGCTTGCCAGAAACTCGAACAGGTCCTCAAGGAACGATTCGGAGTCCCTGGTAGATGAGCGGGTGTCCGCAATGACGCCGTCAGTGTAAATCACTGCTGTCCTAAACAGGCAAGAACCTAGCGGCCCGTGTTGCAAACGGGAGCTTTGCGTGCCCGAAACTGGAATTCTGAGGTTGAGGTCTGCCGCTGTGAGTTAGCGTCTCCTGTCCAAAAGCCATGCCATCCGAGGTAGGACTGGGTTAATACCGCAATCAGTGTGTGGCGGGCGAGCGGTGAATCCAAGTGCCCCACGCTTGTCCGCAAATATCGTCAATAGCCTGTCCTAATCAGCTCAGATCCAGGCTGAGTTGTTCGGCCAGTGGGACCAGCGGCGGCGTGCCGAAAGGGTTCTCCAACCAGCGGCGGAGATCGCGGTAGGTGAACAGGTTCAAACGCAGCATGGAAGCCAGATTGGAGAAGGACCACTTCGCCTTGGAAAGATGGTGCAGCCATTTCAACAGCAGCATGGCGATCAGCGCGGTCCAAATCTGGATCAGGAGTGCATTTCGGCTGGTGCCGACAAAACTCTTCACTTTCAAGTTTTGTTTGAGAGCTTTGAAAAACAATTCAATTTCCCACCGGTCCTTGTAGATGGCGGCGATGGTGGTGGGCCCGAAGTGCAGAAGATTGGTCAACAGGACGATTTCCCGCTCGTGGATTGGATCCCAAACCACCACGCGCCGCATGAGATGGGGACAGTCCTGGACCGCCTGCGCGCCCGTAAAGCGGATGAGTTCATCGGCCAAGATGTTGCGCGGCAACGGCCCCATGGCGGATTCCACCACTTCATAGGCGGCGTTGTCCTTCAAGCGTGTCACGAAAAACACCTCGCCGTCGGTCCACTTGCCGAATAGCGCGTAGTCGTTATAGCCCCTGTCCATGGCCACGATGGAACCGGCATTGAGATCCAGCGACTGCGCCATGCGAACATCGCTCTTCTTGGCTTCGGTGATCAGAACGTAGGACGGCAGGTAGTCGTCGTGGTCCAAGAGCACATGCGCCTTCACGCCCCCTTTGGCCCGGCGGAACTTAGCCCAGGGGAACAGGTCCAGACACAGCGAGATGGTGGTGGAGTCCAGCGACAGAAGTTTGTTTTTGAACCGGAACTTGGCCTTGCGGGCACCCATTCCCTGCTGTTCGCGGAAGCGGTTCAGCGAGGTGTAGAACAGGTCTTCGAAGAGCGCCGCCGGGCGGTGCTCGTTGGCATAGGACAGGGTGGATTTGTTGGGCGCGTTGGTAATGCCGAGATGCACCAGTTTGCCTTCACTGCAGGCCAACCCGTTGCAGATCTCGCGCAACGAATCCGCGTGGGCCAACTGGCAGAACGTCATGGCCACGAACTGAGTCCAGCAGGCAAAACCCTTGGCGGCGCGTTCGGCCAGGTGCTTCTTGACCAGCGAGGCGAACTCCGTTCTGGGAAAATGCTGCAGAAGTTGATTGAACAGGCTGGCAGCCTGTAGCATAAACAATGCCCTCCTTGAGGCGAGTGATGGAACCGAGATGAGCGTCTGGTTCACTCACTACGTTGACAGGAGGGCGCGCCCCACCGCAATCCGGCAACAGACGCGGTTGGCGGTGTACGACACGATCATCGCGGCACTTTAACTCATCACTGATGCGTACAGCCGCTCAGAGTAACTGCTGTTTTGGACAATAGTGATCTCCGGTATAGGCGAACTCCTTGTCCGCCAGCGTGTGCATGTGAAAGTCGGCACGGACCCAAACAGATCCGTGCTCAAAAATGGCGGGCTTACCTGCGGGTGAGACGGCGGCGGGCGCCTCCGTGCGCTGCGCGAGCTTGATCGCGGATCTGAGTCCGCTTACCGCCGAGGGTCCTGTTTCGGCTCCGCTCTGCGGAGGTTTCCTGACAGTGGGCATCTACTTTTCCTCTCGCGAGAGGCTGTTACCTAATAGGGGCCATTCCGCCGAGACATATTGCTCCGCAGCTTCGCGAACGACCCAGGCGATGGAAACCTTTTTCTTTTTGGCCAGTTCCTCGAGCGTTCTATAGAGCTCGGGCGGGAAGCTTACCGACGCGCGAGGCATTCCGGCCGCCTTCGCCTTCTTGCTCCCCATGTGGTGCCTCTTCGTCATCCGATCGAATCCATTTTAGCGCACCACCATACACCATCGCGGTGCATGGAGCATTGGGCGGTAATGCGCATGGTCGCCGGCCGGTCTGACACGGGTAAAACCACATTTCGCCGTCGATCAGGAATGGAAAAAGGGAAGCGCGGAGCTTCTCGTCCTCTCCCTATTGGAGGGTCAGCCGCGCCACGGGTATAACATCTCGAAGCTGATTCAGCTCCGCTCGGGCGGGGCCCTGCATTTCCACGTCACCTCCCTATATCCGCCGCTGTACCGGCTGGAGAAGCGCGGTTGGATGACGGGCGTTGGGTGGAGAGAGCCGGCGAGCGCCGGCGGCGCTATTACAAACTGACGCCGGAGGGGCGGAAGGTGCTTCGCGCGCAACGCGAGAGCTGTAGGCGGCGCCGGCTCTCTGGTTTCAGCGAGCTGCAGTACGAAGGATCACGGTTCGTTCTTACCCGCGCTCAGAACCAGGTGCCGTCCTTGTAAGCCCGGTACTCTTCGCCAAACGCCTGCTCCAGCACCGCCCGCTCCTTGCGGATCCGCAGAATCTGCACCGGAGTCAGCAGCGCCAGGTAGACAAAGCCGCCCCAGTGTCCCCACGCAATCGCCAGCCCCAGGAATGCCAACTGGCCGAACAGATAAATCGGATTGCGGAATTTGGAGTACAGCCCGCTGGTAACCAGGCGCCTGGCCTGCGGCGTGACGCTGAACGAGGCGCCCAGTTGCCGGCGCGCCGTCACCCAGCATGCCAAGGCCGCCGCGGCGATCCCCATGCCGGCCGCGAAGCGGAAGCCGCGGCGCCCGTAGACCGCCAGCAGCGCGGCCAGCACCAGAAAACCAACGACGTCGAGCCAGTAGAAGGCTTTTTTCATGGCCGCCCCGCGCGCCTCGCCAGCGCTTTCAGTGTATCCAGGTTGCGCCGGTCGTCGCCGGGATGCTTCACCGGCGTCTCCAGGATGAACGGCTTGCTGCGCAGCTTGGGATGCCGCAGCATGCGCCGGAAAGCGGCCTTGCCGATGTGCCCTTCCCCGATTCCCGCATGGCGGTCGACTCGCGAGCCGAGCGGCGCTTTGGAATCGTTGGCGTGAATCACGTGCACGTTGGCCAGGCCGAGCACTTCTTCCACCCGGCCGAGTGTGGCGCGCAGGCCCGCTGCCGTCGCGATGTCGAATCCCGCCGCCAGCAGGTGACAGGTGTCCAGGCAGTAGCCCACGGGGAGATCCGTGTGGCCGCGCGCTAGCTCGCGGAGCGAGTGCAGTTCCTCGAAGCGGCTGCCGATGCTGGCGCCGCAGCCGGCGGTGCTTTCCAATAACACCGTGACCCCGCGCGCACGGACACCTTTCACCGAGTCGCCCAGCGCCTGCGCAAATGCGGCCATGCCCTCCTCCACCGAGCGCCCTTTGTAGTTGCCGGGATGGACCACCAGGTACTCCGCGCCGATCGCCGCGGCCCGCTCCAGTTCGCCGCGGAAGGCGGCGATCGACTTCCCCCGGATCGTGGGATCGCGCGACGCCAGATTCACCAGGTAGTTCACGTGGATCGCCAGCGGGTGGAGGTCGAACCGTTCGCGCGCCGCGCGCAGAAGCCGCACC
Organism: Terriglobia bacterium; assembly: GCA_020073615.1. Classification (GTDB taxonomy): domain Bacteria; phylum Acidobacteriota; class Terriglobia; order Bryobacterales; family Bryobacteraceae; genus JADGNR01. The sequence goes on along the minus strand of JAIQEX010000079.1, from coordinate 7,617 downwards.
CGGTCGCGCGCCGGATGCGTGGCCCGCCACATGCGCGGGCTCGCCGAAAAGATCTGGAACGTGTTGGCGCCCAGCGCCGCGGCCTGCAGCGCGGCCTTCTCGAGGCTCCCGGCTATAGATGTATGGATGCCCAGTCGCAGAACAATATGCTACCGCATGGACGGCTGTCCACCACGTGGTGGACAGCGGCGATCAGTTGACCGGGACCGTGGAGGTCATGGGAAGGCTTGCCTTGCGCAGCGATGGATCGGCGTACTCCGCGGGAGTCGCCGGACCCTCCCACACCACGGGGTATTCCCGCAGACACTGTGGACAAATGTACCGGCCGTGTATCGGCCACATTGCCTGAACGTGCATTTTCTTGCACCAGAGTTCCGATATCCAGTTCAACATACAGGACTTCCCTCCTCCGACACCACGTAGGTGGCGACTTAGCATCTTCTCGTAGCAATCTACGTACCGAAACTTAAATCGGATTTCTCTCAGATTCCCTCTTGACAAGTCGTTCGATTGAATCGTATGCTTGAATCACTCGAATGATTGATACCAGGGAGAGGATCCTCGACACCGCGGAAAAACTCATCGGCGAGCAGGGCTATGCCGCCACATCTCTCCGCCAGATCATCGCCGAGGCTGGTGTCAATCTGGCTGCCGTCCATTACCATTTCGGATCCAAGGAGCACCTGCTCGACGAAGTGGTCCTGCGCAAGTCCGAACCCGTAAATCAGGAGCGGATCGCGCGCCTGGACCTGGTCGAAGCGAGCGGCGAACCGTTGTCCGTCGAAAGAGTGCTGGAGGCTTTCATGGCGCCCATGTCGGAGACGGCGGACCAAAACCCACAGTTCGTCCGCCTGATGGGCCGCATGCATGCGGAGGGATTGATGCCCGGTATCGTGGAACGGCATTTTCAGCCCGCCATTGGGCGATTCCTGACGGTTATGCGCAAAGCCTTGCCCGGGTTACCCGAGGAAGAGTTCCTCTGGCGCATCCATTTCATGATCGGGGCCATGGCGCACACCATGTGCGGGGCCCCCGATTACACGCGGGTCTCCGGTGTGCCCGGAAGTTTCCGCGAGCGCATCGACCGGCTGGTGGCCTTTCTGAGCGCAGGGTTCCGCGCGCCGGTGCCGCGCGGTCAAAAGATCGAGGTCGAATAGATGAAATTAGCATGGATTTGGATATGGATGCTTGGGGCCCCCGTGGCCTTCGCCCAGGCGCCGCTCCCGTTGAGCTTCGCGCGGGCCGTGGAGATCGCCACTTCCCCGGAAGGCAGCGCCAAGGTGCAGCTCGCCGAAGAAGCGCTGCGGCAGGCGCAGGGGCGGCGCGCCGAATCGCGGGCCGCGCTCCTGCCCAACCTGGATGCCGCCTTCACCGATCAGGACCTGACGCGCAACCTGGCGGCCCAGGGAATCAACATTGCCGTGCCCATCCCCAATTTTCATTTCCCCACCTTCGTGGGGCCGTTCACCACTATTGACGCGCGCGTCTCGGCGTCGCAGAGCGTGTTCGATTTCAGCTCCATCCGGCGGTACCAGGCCTCGCAAGCCGGAGTCTCCGCCGCCAAATCGGACATTGCCGGCACCGCCGAGCAGGTGGCGGCGCAGGTGGCGCGCGCCTACCTCGGCGCGCTCCGCGCCGATGCCGACGTCGAGACCGCGCAGGCCAACGTGACCCTTTCCCAGGCCGTACTGGCCCAGGCCGAGAGCCAAAAAAGAGCGGGCACCGGAACCGGCATCGAAATCACGCGCGCCAACGTGCAACTGGCCAACGACCGGCAGCGCCTGCTGGTGGCCGGCAACGCGCGGCGCAGCGCGCATCTTCAGCTCCTGCGCGCCATGGGGCTGCGGCTCGATACCGAGCTCCAATTGACCGATACCCTGAGTTACAAGCCGGTTGACGCCGTGACCCTGGACCAGGCCAAGGCCCTCGCCGTCCGCCAGCGGCCCGATCTGCAGGCCCAGCAGGACCGCGAAGCCAACGCGCGGATCTCCGCCGGCGCCACGCGCATGGAGCGGCTGCCCTCGCTCACCGCGTTCGGCGATTACGGCTCGAGCGGCACCGCCCTGACCAACGCGCTGCCCACGCGCACCTACGGCATCTCCCTGCGCGTGCCCGTGTTCGACGGCGGCCGGCGCGACGCCCGCCGCGCCGAATCCGCCTCGCAGTATCGCGCCGAACGGGTGCGCACCAACGATTTGAAGGAGCAGATCGAGCTCGACGTCCGCCTGGCGCTGGACGCGCTCGCTTCCGCCGAAGACCAGGTGAAGGTCGCCCGCGAGGGCCTGGAGCTCGCGCAGAACGAGCTCACGCAAGCGCGGCGGCGCTACCAAGCCGGCGTGACCAACAGCCTGGAAGTGACCGACGCGCAGACCCGCCTGGAGCGCGCGCGCGACAATCAAACCGCGGCGCTGTACGCCTACAACGTGGCGCGCATGGATCTGGCGCAAGCCATGGGCCAGGTCAGGAGCATGGTGCTGTGATGAAGAAGACTATCCTGATTATCGCGCTGGTAGCGGCCGCGGCGGCCGCCGCCCTGTATGCCTTCCGCGGGGCCGGACGCGTGCCCTCCAACCGCATCGTCGTCTCCGGGAATATCGAGCTCACGGAGGTCAATATCGCCTTCAAGACCGCGGGGCGGCTCATCGAGCGCACCGTCGATGAAGGCGACCCCGTGAAGAAGGGGCAGGTGATCGCGCGCCTGGACCGCGACCAGTTGCTGGCCCAGCAGCAGCGCGAGACCGCCGGCGTCGAATCCGCCGGTATGCAACTGGCCCAGGCGGAAACCTCGCTCGAATGGCAGAAGGCCACCCTGGCCGGCGATATCGAGCAGAAGAAGGGCGACCTGGCGGCCAATGAAGCGAGACTCGCGGAGCTGAAGAACGGTTCCCGGCCGCAGGAGATCCAGGAGGCCAAAGCGGCCGTGGAGGCGGCGCAGTCCGAGTACGACCGCGCGAAGAAAGACTGGGAGCGCGGCCAGGTGCTCTACAAGAACGACGACATCTCCACCGCCCAGTTCGACCAGTATCGCAACCGCTTCGAGAGCGCCGATGCCGCCCTCAAACAGGCGCGCCAGCGCCAGGCGATGGTGCTCGAGGGGCCGCGCGACGAGCAGATCCGCGCGCAGCAGGCGCAGGTGGAACGCTCCCGCGGCGCCCTGAAAATGGCCGAGGCCAACGCGCTCGAAATGAAACGGCGGCAGCAGGAACTGGCCACGCGGCGCGCCGAGTCGGCCCGCTCCAAGGCCAGCCTCTCGTTGATTGATTCACAGCTCGCCGATACCGTGGCCGTCTCGCCGGTGGATGGCGTGGTGCTCGTGAAATCGGCCGACGTGGGCGAAGTGCTGGCGCCCGGAACCACGGTCGTTACCGTGGGCGACATCGACCACCCGTGGCTCCGCGGCTACATCAACGAGACCGACCTTGGCCGCGTCAAGCTGGGATCGAAGGCCAACGTCACCACCGATTCCTACCCCGGCAAAGTCTACAGCGGGCGGGTCACCTTCATCTCCTCGGAGGCGGAGTTCACCCCCAAGCAGATCCAGACCCAGCAGGAGCGCGTCAAGCTGGTCTACCGCGTCAAGATCGAGGTCGAAAACCCGCGGCACGAGCTGAAGTCCAACATGCCGGCCGATGCCGAAATCGTGCTCGAGTGAGCCCCACAGGAGCCCCCGCAGGAACCATGGAACCGATCATCGAAACCCGCGAGCTCACCCGCCGCTTCGGCCCGCTGACGGCGGTCGACCACCTCAACCTTACTGTCTCCGCGGGCGAAATCTTCGGCCTCGTGGGGCCCGATGGCGCGGGCAAAACCACCACCCTGCGCATGCTCTGCGGGCTGATGGAACCGAGCGAAGGCTCGGCGCGCGTGGCCGGCCACGACGTTTCCCGCGAATCGCGCCAGGTGAAGGACCGCATCGGCTACATGGCCCAGCGCTTCGGTCTCTATGGCGATCTCACCGTGGAAGAGAACATGATCTTCTACGCCGACCTGTTCGCCATCACCGGCGCGGAGCGCGGCCGGCTTACCGCGCAACTGCTGCGCATGACCCGCATGGAGCCGTTTCGCGAGCGCCAGGCCGGGCGCCTCTCGGGCGGCATGAAGCAGAAGCTGGCGCTCATGTGCACCCTGCTGCACAAGCCGCAAATCCTGTTCCTCGACGAACCCACCAACGGCGTGGACCCCGTTTCGCGGCGCGATTTCTGGGCCATCCTATACCAGTTGCTCAAAGACGGCATCACCATTTTCATGACCACCGCCTACCTGGACGAGGCCGAGCGCTGCAACCGTGTGGGGCTGATGCACCACGGTAAGCTGATTCGCTGCTCGCCGCCGGACGTCATGAAGCGCGAGACCGGCGCCGCCAATATGGAGGGCGCCTTCATTCAGGCCATCCATTCCGCGGAGGCGCGATGAACCAGTGGGCGGTCGAGATCGACAACCTGGTGAAGACCTTCGGGGACTTCATGGCCGTGGACCATGTCTCCATCCAAGTGAGCAAAGGCGAGATCTTCGGCTTCCTGGGACCCAACGGCGCCGGCAAGTCGACCACCATCCGCATGCTCTGCGGCCTGCTGACGCCCACCTCCGGGCGCGCCTCGGTGAACGGGTTCGACGTGGCCACGCAACCCGAGGAGATCCGCCGGAGCATCGGCTACATGTCGCAGAAGTTCTCGCTCTACGACGATCTCACCGTCGAGGAGAACATCGACTTCTTCACCGGCATCTACGGTGTGCCGCGCGAACGCCGCGCCGCGCGCAAGGATTACGTGCTGCGCATGGCCAACCTCAGCGAACGGCGGAGCGCGCTCACCCGGACCCTCGCCGGAGGCTGGAAGCAGCGCCTGGCGCTGGGCTGCGCCATCCTGCATGATCCGCCCGTGCTGTTCCTCGACGAGCCCACCTCGGGGGTCGATCCCATTGCGCGCGGCGATTTCTGGAATTTGATTCGCGAGCTCTCCTCCACCGGCCACACCATCTTCGTGAGCACTCATTACATGGACGAAGCGGAGTACTGCCACCGCATGGCGCTGATGTACCGCGGCAAAGTAATCGCGCTCGGCACGCCGGCCGAACTGAAAGGCGCCGAGACCGGGCACACCCTGATGCAACTGGACGCCACGGCGCCGCTTGAAACCATGCGCGCGCTCGATGGCCTGGAGGGCGTGCGCGACGTGGCCGTCTTCGGCGGCGGGCTGCACGTGACCGTGGACGACCCGGATGCCACCGCCGCGCGCATGCGCCAGGCGCTGGCGGCGAAGGGCATCGAGGTGCGGCGCCTGGAGCGCATCGCGCCCTCGATGGAGGATGTGTTCGTGGCCATGATCGAGGCCGAGGAGCGTAAAGCCGCATGAGCCGCCGCCGTCTCCGCGCCATCTTCGTCAAGGAGCTGCACCACATCACGCGCGACGCGCGCAGCCTGGGCATGGCCCTGGCCGTCCCCGTGATGATGCTGCTGCTGTTCGGTTTCGCCCTGTCGCTCGACGTGGACCGCATCCCCACGCTGGTTTACGACCAGGACCACACGTCCGCCAGCCGCGACCTGATCCGCCAGTTCGCGGCCTCGCGCTTCTTCGACATCCGCGGGTATGTCGATAGCTACGCGCCCATCGAGCGCGCCATCGACCGCAATCGCGTCCTCATGGCCATCGTCATCCCGCGCGATTACTCGAACAACGCCGGCGCGGGACAGAAGGCGCCCGTGCAGCTTCTGCTCGACGGCAGCGATTCCAACACCGCCTCCATCGCCCTCGGATACGCCGAAAGCGTGGTGCGCAACTACTCCCTCGAGCTGCGCTCCGACATGCAGAACCGCCGCGGCGGAGGCGGAGCCACGGCGCCGCCCGTCGATGCCCGTCTGCGCGTCTGGTACAACAGCTCGCTCGAATCGAAGAACTACGTTGTGCCCGGGCTGATCGCCGTCATTTTGCAGATTATCGCCGCGCTGCTGACTTCCCTCACCATCGCCCGCGAATGGGAGATGGGCACCATGGAGCAGATTCTTTCCACCCCGCTGCGCCCCGCGGAGATGGTGCTGGGCAAGATGCTGGCCTACTTCGTGATCGGCCTGGCCGATGCCGCCGTGGCCGTCCTGGTGGGCATCTTCGTGTTCCAGGTGCCCTTCCGCGGCAGCCTCCCCTTCATGGTGGTCTCCACCTGCGTCTTCCTGTTCGGCGCGCTGTTCTGGGGCATCTTCATCTCGGCTGCGGCCAGGACGCAGATACAGGCCTACCAGATGGGCATCCTGAGCTCCTTTCTGCCGGCGTTCCTGCTCTCCGGGTTCGTGTATTCCATCGAAACCATGCCGCCGGTGATCCAGGCGATCACGCGGATCATTCCGGCGCGCTACGTGGTCACCATCCTGAAGGGCGTGTTTCTCAAAGGCGTCGGATTCGGCGTCTTGTGGGGCGAGCTGGGGTTCCTGGCGCTGTACGCCGCCATTATCTTCGCGCTGGCGACGCGCAAACTGAACCGGAAGCTGGCGTGACCTATGTGGGAGCGGATTCGAGTCATCCTTCGCAAAGAATTCATCCAGGCGCTGCGCGATCCGCGCATGCGCATTCTGCTGTTCTTCCCGCCGATCATTCAATCGATCGTCTTCGGCTTCGCCGTCAACCTGGACGTCGACCACGCGCGCATCGCTTGGATGGACATGGACCACACCCCGGTGAGCCGCGATCTGCGCGCGCGCTTTGAAGGCTCGGGCCGCTTCGACGTAGTAGCGCTGCCCGCGACCGAGGAGGAAGTGCAGAGCCTGCTCGACCGCGGCCAGGCGCAGGCCGTGGTGCGCGTGCTGCCCGATTTCGAGCGCGACATCCACCGCGGGCGCCCCACGGGGGTGCAGGTGCTCATCGACGGCACCAATTCCAACACGGCATCGCTGGTCTCCAGTTACGCCGGCCAGATCATCGCCGCCTTTTCGGCCGATGTCCTGGCCGGAAGGCAGAACGTGCGCATCCTGGCGCGCAGCCCAGGCGCGGCCGTCAACGCGTCGGTGGTCCAGGTGGATGCCCGCAGCCGCGTGTGGTTCAACCCCGATCTCCTCAGCCGCAATTATTTCGTGCCCGGCGTGATCGCCAACATCATTATGATGGTCACCCTCATGCTCACCGCCCTGGCCATCGTGCGCGAAAAAGAGATCGGCACCATGGAGCAGTTGATGGTCACGCCCGTGCGCCCGGTGGAGCTGATGCTGGGCAAGACCCTGCCGTTCGCCGTGGTGGGGATCGTCGACGTGGTGCTGATCACCGTGGTGGCGCTGGTGGTCTTCCACATTCCCCTGCACGGCAGCTTCCTGTTTCTGCTGGCCTGCGCGGTGCTGTTCCTGATGACCACGCTGGGGGCGGGCCTGCTGCTCTCCACCATTTCCCAGACGCAGCAGCAGGCCATGATGGCCTCGTTCTTCTTCTCCACCCCGGCCTTCATGCTGAGCGGCTTCGCGTTTCCCATCCGCAACATGCCGCTGGCGGTGCAGTATCTCACCTATCTCAACCCGCTGCGCTACTTCATCGACATTGTGCGCGGCGTTTTCCTGAAGGGCGTCGGGTTTTCCGTGCTCTGGCCGCAGATGGCCTGCCTGGCGGTGTACGGCGTAGCCGTCCTGGGGCTGAGCGTGGTGCG
>JAIQEX010000078.1 GCA_020073615.1 Terriglobia bacterium | reverse complement strand
GACGGCGTCTACGATAAGGACCCGCTGCAATTTCCCGAGGCGGTCAAATACCAGCGGATCACTTACCTGGAGGTGCTCGCGCAGGCCCTGGGCGTGATGGACGCGACTTCCATCGCCATGTGCCGCGACAACAAGCTGCCGATTATCGTTTTCAATCTGAACACCACTGGCAATATCATGCGCATTGCCATGGGCGAGAGCATCGGCACCGTAATAAAGTAGGGCACTTCCTTCTCGGCCAGCCAATCCAAAGACCGGGGGCCGCGCCCTTTCCCAGGAACTGCTGCGCCGCGGCCACACCGTGCGCGGCCTGGTGCGGCCCGGTTCGGAGCGGCGCCTGGCCCCCGGCTGCGAGGCGGTCTCCGGGAATCCCCTCGACGCCGCCACCTACCGCGCCCGCATCGCGCCCGCGGACACGTTCGTGCAACTGGTGGGCGTGGCCCATCCCAGCCCCGCCAAGGCCGCCGAGTTCCGGCGCATCGACCTGGCCAGCGCCCGGCAGGCGGTTGCCGCCGCCGCCGGGGCCGGCATCCGGCATTTCATCTACGTCAGCGTGGCGCACCCGGCGCCCGTGATGCGGGAATACATCGCCGCGCGCACGGAAGGCGAAGAGGCCATCGGCGCCGCGGGCTCGAACGCCACCATTTTGCGGCCCTGGTATGTGCTCGGCCCCGGCCGCCGCTGGCCGGTAATCCTGTTGCCCGCCTATTGGCTGTTGGGCGCGCTGCCGCAAACCCGCGAGGGGGCCCGGCGTCTGGGCCTGGTCACGCTGCCCCAGATGATCGAGACCATGGTGCGCGCCGTGGAGCGGCCGGCATCGGGCGTGCGCGTCCTCGAGGTGCCCCAGATCCGCCTCCGTGCCGTGGCCGCCTGAGGCGGCGGGCCGCCTCATTCCACCTTGATCAAATCGAGGAGCTGCTCTTCGTTCACCACGGGAACTCCCATTTGCTGCGCCTTGTCGAATTTCGAGCCGGGGTCGTCGCCCGCCACCACGTAGCTGGTTTTCTTGCTGACCGAGCCGATCACTTTTCCGCCCGCCGTCTCGATCAGTTTCTTGGCGTCGTCGCGGGTCAGGTGGGGCAGGGTCCCCGTGAGCACGAAGGTGAGCCCCTTCAGCGGCCCGTCTTGCGGCCGCTTCAACTGGTAGGTGAACGCCAACCCGGCCTGGCGCAGGCGCTCCACCAGCTCCTGATTGCGCGGCTCGCGGAAAAACTGGAAGATGCTCTCCGCCACCTTGGGCCCCACCTCCTCGGCCTCCTGTAACTGCTCGACGCTGGCCGAGGCGATGGCATCCATGCTGCCGAACGCTTCCGCCAGGAACACCGCCGTGCGCTCCCCTACGAACCGGATTCCCAGCGCGGTGAGCACGCGGGGCAGCGGGTTTTTCTTGGAATTTTCGATATTGCGCAGGATGTTGCCGGCGGACTTTTTCCCCATCCGTTCCAAGGTCAGGAGCTGCTCGCCGGTGAGCGAGTACAGGTCCGCCACGCCGGCCACCACCCCGCGGTCCACCAGTTGGTCCACCAGGGCATCGCCCACGCCGTCGATGTTCATCACCCCGCGCGAGGCGAAGTGCAGAATGGACTCCTTCAGCCGCGCCGAGCAGTTGGTATTGATGCAGCGGCTGGCGGCTTCGCCCTCCTCGCGCACGATTTTGCCCCCGCACACGGGGCAATGGAGAGGCATGCGGAACTGCTTGCGGTAGGAGCCCTGGGAGTGCACGCGCACCACTCTGGGGATGACGTCGCCCGAACGTTCGATCACCACCTCGTCGCCGATGTGCAGGCCCAGGCGCTCGATCTCGTCTTCATTGTGCAGGGTGGCGCGCGAGACCGTGACGCCGGAGACTTCCACCGGTTTCAAGTGGGCCACCGGGGTGAGCGCGCCGGTGCGGCCCACCTGCACCTCGATCGCTTCCACGGTGGTCACGGCCTGCCGCGCCGCGTACTTGTAGGCGATGGCCCAGCGCGGCGCCTTGGCCGTAAACCCGAGCCGCCGCTGCTGCTCGATGGAATCGACCTTCAAAACGACGCCGTCGATCTCGAAGGGCAGCTCGTCCCGCTTGGCCTCCCATTCCGCACAGAACGCCAGGACCTCGTCCACACCGCTGCAGAGCTTGCGATGGGAACTCACTTTGAACCCCATGCGGACCAGTTCCTCGAGCGAGGCCCAGTGGCTCTCCATCGCCGGGCGGCCGTCCACCAGCAGGAAATAGGTGTAGTAGTCCAGCCGCCGCGAGGCCGTGATCTGCGGCTCGAGCACGCGCAGCGATCCGGCGGCGGCGTTGCGCGGGTTGGCGAAACGGGAGAGGCCCCGCTCGTCGCGCTCGGCATTCAGCCGTTCGAACGCGCGGCGGTTCATGACCGTTTCGCCGCGCACTTCGAACGCCTCCAGCTTGGCCGCCACGCGCAAGGGAAGCGAGCGGATAGTGCGCGCGTTCTCCGTGACGTCTTCCCCCACCGTGCCATCGCCGCGCGTCACCGCCTCGACGAACTTGCCCTCGCGGAAATGGGTAGCCATGGAGAGCCCGTCCATTTTCAGCTCCACGACGTAGCGGAATGCGGCGCCGCCCAGCAGCTCGCGCACGCGGCGGTCGAAATCGCGCAGCTCCGCCTCGTTGAGGGCGTTGTCGAGGCTCAGCATGGGGGAGCTGTGGCGCACCTTGACGAAGCCCTCGCGCGGCTTGCCCCCGACGCGCCGCGAGGGAGAATCGGCGGTCGCCAGCTCGGGATGCTGCCCCTCCAACTCTTGCAGCCGGCGCATCAGGGCGTCATACTCGGCGTCCGTGATTTCCGGCTGGTCGAGCACGTAGTACAGGTGCTCGTGGCGGCGCAGTTCTTCGCGAAGGGTTTCGATCTCGCCCGCGGGATCTTTCATTGGCCTCTCATCTATAATTTAACGAGAAACCCGGAGAGTACACCATCACAGCCTACAGGAACACTGTCCTGATCTACAATCCCTGCGCGGGCGGTATGGGAGCCAAAGGCGGAGCGCTGGTCGAGCGGGCCGTCCAGATCCTCACGAAACGCGGCCACCACGTCACCGTGTTGCCCACGACGGGGCCCGGGACCGCGTGCGGAATTGCGCGCCAGCGCATCGCGGCGGGCGCGGACCTGGTGGTGGCCGCCGGGGGAGACGGCACCATCAACGAAGTGGCCGAAGGCATGGTGACGAGCGGCGTGCCGCTGGCCATTCTGCCCGCCGGTACGGCCAACGTGCTGGCCACGGAGATGAAGCTCGCCCCGCATGTGGAACGCGCCGCCGAAAGCCTGGATGACTGGCGCCCGCGCCGCATTTCCGTGGGACACGCGACCTGCGATGGCGGGCGCGTGGCGCGCCATTTTCTGCTCATGGCGGGAATCGGGCTGGACGCCCACATCGTCTACCATGTGAGCGGCCCGCTCAAGGCGCGCGCCGGCAAGCTGGCCTACTGGGTGGCCGCCGGCGGGGTACTCGGCCGCGCCTTGCCGCAGCTCCAGGCGGAGATCGACGGGCAGCGGCACGAGTGCTCCTTCGCGCTGGTGACGAAGGTACGCAACTACGGCGGCGATTTCGAAATCGCGCGCGAGGTGGGCCTGTTCGACGACCAGTTCGAGGTGGTGCTCTTCGAGGGCCGCTCTTCGCTGCGCTACGTGAAGTACTTTACCGGGATGGTGCTGCACCGCCTGAGCGGCATGGAGGGCGTCACCGTGCTCCGCGCCAGCCGCGTGGCGCTGTCCAGTACCTCCGGCCAGCGCGTCCACGTACAGATCGACGGCGAGTATGCCGGACCTCTCCCGGCGGAAATCCGCATCGTTCCCGGCGCGCTCACGCTGCTGGTGCCGTCCGCTTACCGGCCCCCAGAGCCTGCGTTGTAGCCGCCCTTATTCCACGGGGGCGAAATATCCGCGCCGGTAATCGATGCGCAGGGGAAGCGCCGGGCCTGGGATGGCGAGCTCCAGTTTGACGCGGCGATACTTTCCGTCCCGCGTCTCGTTGGTGGAGTAATATCCCAGCAGGTACTGGTTGCGCAGCTCGCGTCCGATGCGGGCGCTGATGGCCGGCAGATCGTCGAGGTCGTCCACCGGAACGTGGCGGCCTCCCGTCTGTTCGGCCAGGGCCGCGAGCAATTGCGGCCCGCGGCGCTCCTCGGAGGGGTGCCGGGTGGAGTAGTCGGGATCGAAGATTCCCATGGCGTACACCAGGACGCCGGATTCGATCAGGGCCTTGGTGATCTCTCCCACCGTGTGGCGGCTCCAGTTGTCGCCGCCGTCGGAGAGAATCACCAGCGCCTTGCGCGGGTTTTGCGCCTTCTTCATCTGCCCCAGCGCCACGTGCACCGCGTCCAGCAGCGAGGTCTGGCCAAAGGGTTTGGTGCGGACGATTTCCTTATACAGCTCGCTGGCGTCGGGCGTGAACGGCACCGCGAGCCGGGCACGGCCGCTGAACTTGACCAGAAAGAATTCATCCTCCGCGTTGGCCGTCCGGAAGAGCGCCGCCGCGGCTTCCGACGATTTTTGCATCTTGTTCTGCATGCTTCCGCTGGTGTCGAGCAGGACGCCGATGGAAACCGGAGCGTCCTCGCTCGAGAAATGCACGATGGACTGCTCCACGTGGTCTTCGAGGATCCGGAAGTTCTCTTTGCCCAGCCCGGTCATCGGCGCGCCGATGGCGTTGGTCACATGGGCGGGAATCATGACCAGCGACGAATCGACGCGCAGCACCGGTTGCGCCTCGGCGGCACGCGGCGGCACGCGCGGCACGATGGTCATGGGCCCTTCGGGCGATGGCGCCTGCCCTGCCGCGCCGGAAGCCAGGAGAACCAGAATCACAGCGCTTCGATACCGGGCCGTGCGAGGCATTTGTCGGATTGTATATCAAAGCAGCCGGTGGCGGGGAACCGCTTCCGTCCACCCGGGACCCCCTGGTGGCGCCGGGCCGTTGGCCCAGCGATGCCGCCCGAAACTGCACCGCCCAACCGCCGATCCAGACCACGAGCGCGGCGCAGGTGTAGATCAGGGCGCCGCGGCGGATCCACCGCGCGGCGGCCCGTTCCCATTTGCGCGACGCCCGCCATTGCGCCGCGGCCAGCACCAGAAGAGCGGCGGCGAACGCCAGCCCGCCGAACACCACCGCGGGACCGGCCGGCGCCAGGCGCCACGCCTTCCCCACTTCGCCCTGCAGGCTCAGCACCAGGCTGCGCGTCAGCCCGCACGTGGGACACGGCAAGCCAAAATGACGCTTGAGCCCGCAGACCCAGTCCACCGGATGGCCCAGCACGTAGACGCGCAGCTCATCGGCGCGCAGCAGCAGGTGCGCCAACGCAGCCTGCAGCAGCAGCACGCCGCCCACCGCCGCCGCGGCGGCTCCCGGCCTGGAACCCCAGCGCGCCATCAGGCCCCCTGCGGGTTGTTGATCACGTAGCAGCTGACTGCTTTATCGTGGAGCGTCTGCCGCCGCTCGTCCCACAGCGGCCACAGCAGATCCAGCAGCGGCAAAAACGGCACCAGCCCCATGCCCGCCTGCACCAGCAGGCGAATGAATGCGGTCCCCTGCGTAAGCAGTTGCCCGTAGCCATCCACTACCTTCACCTTCACCAGGCCCTGGCCGATGGAATAGCCGCGCCGGCTTACCAGGTACACCCGGTTGTACAGCCCCACCAGCAGGGTCGCCAGCGGAAAAATGAGGATGGAGACGCAACACACGCTCACCGCGGCGTCCTGGCTCACCGACCCGGCGAGCGACGCCAGCAATCCGCCCAGCACCAGGTAGAGGACCGCGGCCGCTCCCCCCACCAATACCGCGTCGACCAGATAGCCGATCGCGCGGCTGCCCCAGGTGGCGTAATCCATGACCGGCGCCAGTGGATAGCCCGCCGCCGCGGCCGGGACGGGCGCCACAGCCGAGGGTCCCGGACCCGTGGGGACCGCGGCGGAGCCGGCGGGCATTCTGGCGCCACACCCGGGGCAGAAGGCGGAGTCATCTTCAAGCGGCGTACCGCAATTCGGACAAAACATTTGTCGTCCTCCTGGAAAGTGAAAAAAGGTATCCTATTATACTTTCTCGGCTAACCCGCCGCCGCGGCCGCCCGGCCCGGCGCCTGGGGCCGGTACTTCGCCAGGGACTTGCTCTCCCAAATCCGCGCCGCCAGGTTGCCGGCCAGGCGGGCGGATATCCATACCTCCGCGGCCGAGATCAGGAAGTACGCCACGGGCAGGATCACTACCCCGATGGCCGTCGCCATCACCGCCGACAGCACCACCACTCCGGCGAGACTCCACAGCAGAACCAGAAACAGGAACTTAGCCATGCTGCCCAGGTAGCGAATCGACAGTGCCGCATTGCTCAGGAAGTGGAAAAAGCTGGCGGCTCTGCGCGTCAGCGCGAAGCGCGCCATGGCGGTGACGAACATCGGAATGGCCGCCACCAGGTAGAGGATGGGCGCCACCTCGTGCAGCAGCCAGCGATCGAGCTCCACCTCGAATAGCTGCCAGAAATCCTGCGGACGCACGCCGTGCTCGCCCCAGAGGGTGACCCACCAATAGTGGATCCACTGGCCGCCCCAATCCACAAAATCCGCCAGCGCCCGGTCCCAACCCCAATCGAACACGACGGCGATGATCAACAGAGGAATGACAAAATAGACGATGACCATTACCGCCGCAATGAGGCCGTCCCGGAGCATGTGCAGCAGGTCGCGATTCTCGGGAAGCAGACCCACCTCGCCGCGCCCGCGGCGTCCCGCCGCATCGAGCCACCAGCCTTGGCTGATCATCGAAATCAGAGGAATAGACGCGAGGGCCGCGATCCACAAACTGGTGGGCGGCTGGTCCTGATGAAAGGGCCACGTGAGAGCGTTACCGGCGCTGCGCCGCTGGCGCGCCAGGACTGGTACGGGTGCGGGCGCGGCGGAAACCGGCGCCGGCTGCACCGGCTCTTTCGCGCCACAGTGGCGGCAGAATCGGGAGCCCTCGGCAATCTGGGCCCCACAACTGGCGCAGTACATGGTCCTCCTCCTCACCGCGGAATGGAGTCCCATTATACGTTCTTGCCTACCTGCAGGACGATGAAATTTACAGAAACGGTACAAAGATGCGGCACACCCCATACAGGGCAAAGGCGGCCAGCCCCCCGGCCCACAAACGGGCCCGCCAGGGGCTGTCCCAAAGCAGTGAGCCGAGCATCAGGAATGCCAGCGGGCTGAGGGCGTTGAAGGCGATCGCCTGGCCGAAGTGTCCCTTGGCCAGTGCGCACAGCGCCCGCGTGAGGCCGCACAGCGGACACGGCCGGCCGGTCAGCCAATGAAAGCCGCACAGCCGGAACACCGGTTCCGGGGGAGGCGTGATGCGCCACAGCGCGAAGAGCACAAGGGCCGCCAGCGCCAGGCGCGGCATCACCGCGCGATTCCGATCAACCTGTTCCCGCATCCTCTTACAACGTAGCCGCCGTGCGCGGCTCGAAGCCGACGATCTCCTGGTAGGCCACGGTGGTGGCAGCGATCACCACCGGAATGGCCACGAACACGCCCACCACGCAGCAGATCACGCCGAGTAGGAGCACCAGCAGCGAGACCAGCACGTACATGGTGAAGCCGAAGTAGTCGTTCTTCACTACGGCGTGGCTGGCCTGCATGGCCGGCCAGAAATCCATGCGCTTGTCCACGATGAACAGGTAGGTGAACATGTACATCGCGGTCAGCACCAGCCCCGGAATGATGCACAGAATAAACCCGATGGAGACGAACAGGGATATGAGCAGCGATGCCACCAGCGTAGGCACGAAGAAGTTGAAGCCCGTGAAGAGGTCGGCGAACTCCGCGCGCCGGCCCAGAATCTTCTTCATGCAGAAGATGTGGAAACCCGCCAGAAGCGGGCCGTGCAGAATTACCGGCACCATCGAGCTGACCAGGCTCATCACCAGCGCCAGCACGAAGTACATGCCGATGTCCGCCTTGACCATCTGCCATCCCGCCCCGATCCAGCGGCCGGTCCTGGCTTCGATGCCGGAGGGCGCGGTCCAAGCCACCGGGGGCGAGCCCCATATCCCTGGCGCCGCGGCGAACGATTGACCGCAGTTCGGGCAGAATTGAAGATCGGGAGCTACCTGCGTGCCGCATCGATGACAGAACATGGCAACCTCTCGCTAGTAGATACGCAGTGCGGGCGCGCACAGTTCGATCACGCGAGGCGTGCGGGGACTTCCGTTCCCGGTGGACTGGTCCTGGCGCGACCGCTCAGGACCCGGCGGGAAGGGTGAGTCCGGCCTTGGCCAGAGCGCGCTGCAGCACGGCGACCGCGTGGATTTCGGCCACCCCGCGCGCGATGGAGATCTCCGCCACCAGCATATGGCGCGCACGGTCGAGCATCTTCTTCTCCCGGAAGGAAAGCGGCTTGTCCAAGTGAAGCTGCAGGAGAGCCTTGAAAACTTCGGCGGCTTTGAGCAAGTCGCCGCTCTGCATCTTCTCGGTGTTCTCCTTGAACCGCACCTTCCAATCCGAACTGGTGGCACACCAGCCATTGGAGAGAAAAGAGAGGATGCGCGAGATCTCCCGGTCCTTGGTCACCCTCCGCAGCCCGATGTTGGCGGCATGGGAGAATGGCACCAGCACGGTCATGCTCTGGCATCCCAGGCGCAGCAGATAGAACTTCTCGAAGGCCGATCCAAAGGAGCGTGTGCTGATATTTTCGATAGTCCCCACGCCCTGATTGGGATACACCACTTTATCGCCGATCTGAAACGTCATACGGGGTCCCCTCAAACCACCGATGTCGAGTGCTGCTACGGACAAAGACTTCGAATAAAGGATAGTACGCCCACAAACGGTCCTTGTCAATAGCAGACCGAGGCGAAAAACGCCATTGGGTGGGCTTTTCCGATAGGCTTACCAGGAAAACACCCGGTACCACCCAGAAAGCGCGCGCAGCAATGGACGCAGCCAAAATACACTTCCCGCTAGTGGTCCTTCGGGAAGACATGCCCGGTGCCGGCTTTTGGCCGGGCGGGGATTATGCGCCCGCGCTGGTGCCAACCTCGCTTTCCGTTTCGGACTGCACCCCACGTTCCGCCATGAGTAAACGCCGCAGCGAACGTAGGTCGTTCAAGATGCGCCGGGAAGTGGTGATGTGCAGATTCAGCTTGGCCAGGTTATAGGAGACCAGCAGGAGAGCCTCTTTGCGCCGTAGCGCTCCCTCGCTGTCGGCCGTTCGAATCTCACCCTCCACATCACGCCGGGCCTCTTCCAAGGCTTCCGACAGCATGGCTACATATTCGTGGGATCCCTCGATATTGTCAAACGGCGTTTCGGCCATCAAAGACACGCCTTTCCGACCGCCTGCCTCCGCCGGTGGCCCTCACAATCTGAGTATCCCTATTCTCGCACAAACCGGGAAACCGTTGGAAGGGCCGTTTGGGACGAGACCGTACTGGGTGCTGGGGCAAAGGCTTTGCACCGCCGGGCGCGTTATCGGCTGGAGTGGGCTTCCGGGGGATGGAACCCTCCGGCGACGGTTGCCTGGCCGTTGAGCGCCCTCATCTTCCGTGCGGCGAACAGAGCCAGTTCCATGGCCTGCTCATAATTCAACCGGGGATCGAGGTAGGACCGATAGGCGTGGTGCAGATCGTCCTCACTGAGGCCGCGGGCGCCGCCGACGCATTCGGTTACCGCTTCTCCCGCCAACTCCACGTGCACGCCGCCCAGGCGGCTGCCGTGAACCCGGTGGATCTCGAAAGCCTGGTCCAGCTCGCTGAGAATTTCATCGAAGTTTCGCGTCTTGATGCCGCCGCTGGTGGTGCGCGTATTGCCGTGCATCGGGTCACAACACCAAAGGACGGGGCATTCGGTCGACCGCGCCGCCTCGATCAGCCGCGGCAGGCAGTCGGCGATCCGCTCGCTGCCGAAGCGGTGAATCAGCGTCAGGCGCCCGGGTTCGCGCTCCGGGTTCAACGCCTGGATCAGCCTCTTCAGGCACTCCGCGGACAGATGGGGGCCGGCTTTCACCCCGATGGGATTGCGGATTCCCCGGAAGTACTCCACATGAGCGCCGTCCGGATCGGCCGTGCGCATCCCAATCCAGGGGAAATGGGTCGAAAGGTTGAACCAGCCGTGCTGGCGCGGCACCTGCCGCGTCTGCGCCTGTTCGTAAGGCAGATGCAGGCCTTCGTGACTGGTGAAAAAGTCGATCCCGTGAAGGCCGCCCGGGTAGCCGCCCACCAGACTCTCCGTGAACTGGAGGGAATCTGCGATCATCCGCGCGATCCGGCGGTATTCCCCGGCCATGGGAGAATCCTGCAACCAGTCGAGGTTCCAATAGTCCAGATGATGCGGATCGACAAACCCTCCGACCACCAGGGCGCGGATGAAGTTGATGGTCAGCGCGGCACGCTCGTACCCGCGCAGCATTGCCTGGGGGTCCGGTGTGCGAGCCTCCGGCGTGAACTCGGGGCGATTGATCAGGTCGCCCCGATAGTTGGGAAGAGTGACGCCGTGGCGCGTCTCGAATTCCTCGGTCCGCGGCTTGGCATACTGGCCCGCAAACCGGCCCACGCGCACAACCCTTCTTTGGGCTCCATGAACCAGCACCAGGCTCATCTGTAGCAGGATTTTGATCTTGTTGGCGATCGTGGCCGCGTCGCAGGCCGCGAAGCTCTCCGCGCAATCCCCGCCCTGCAGCAGAAACCGTTCGCCGCGCGCCGCTTCGGCCAACTGCGACTTCAAACCCAGGACTTCCCACGAGGTGACCAGCGGAGGCAGCTTGGCGAGCTGCTCCACGACCCGCTCCACCTCTTCCGGACAGGGATAAACAACCGCCTGCGCGGCGGGCTTCGTTCTCCAGGAGTCCGGGGACCAGCCGGTCATGGCCGGGCGCGCGGCTCACCGGTCGAATCGAACGCGAACTTGCCCCCCACGCGATTTCCCGACGCCAGGTATTCGCGGATCCGTCCGCGATTGGGCCCGGCGTGGCGCGCGGCGTCGATGAGGCAATCCACGGCCGCGGAGACGGGCGTGTCCGCATCCAGGCGGAAGATCCAGGGAATGTTGGTGGAGGTCAGCTTGCGGTCCGCCGATAAGGCGATGACCGGCAGAAATGTCTTGACCGCAATCTGCTCGGCCAGGTGGGCGGCTGCCCGGTCCGTGGCAATCAGTCCGATGGCGTTCTGCTGGTACACCAGGTTCACCAGGTCCGTGGACGACTTGCCCCACGAGGCCTCCGAAGGTATGCCCACGATGCGGTAGCCGGTGGCTGCGAGCGACGCCGCCAATTTGTCGGCTTGCGGCCCGAACAGTCCGATGGTCAACGGCTGCCCGCTCACGTCCTCCGCCGGCGGACCGGCGAACTCCACCGCGTGCTCCCGCAGATTGGCATAAGGCCGCTCCATGCTGTAGCGGCGGAAGGTCAGCTTGCCGCTCTTGACCGTTCCCAGAAACAGGGGCGCGATGTTCTTGGCGTTGGGATCGAAGATCATCTCGCCGGTCACGCCCTTGTAGCGCTCCAGTCCGTACAGGGCGTCGCGGATGACCGCGCGGTTCAGGCCCGCACGGCAGATCGCGTCCAGCAGGATGTTCATGGTGTCGTAGCCCAGGGCCGAGAAGGAATCCACCGGCGCGGCGTACTTCTGGGTGAAGCGCTCTTGAAAATCGACCCACGCCGGATCGTCGCGCGTGGGGTCGAAGGGGTAGACCACCTCCAGGCCGTCGGCCGCGCCGCCCGCGATCCGCAGCAGGTCCTCACCCACCACCCTCGCCGCGCCGAAAACCGGCTGGCGCATGCCCATGGCGCGCATCTGTTTCAGGATCATGCCGGCCGGCGCGGCATCGGTCCAAAGCACGATCGCGTCCACGTCCGAATCCTGGATCACGCGCAGCTGGCGCGCGAAATCCACATCGCCGGGAGCGAACTTCTGCTCCACGATCAGCGGGTGCCCCAGGCGGCGCGACGCGTCGCGGAACTTGATCACGCCGAAACGGCCATAGCGCTCGTTGACCCGCAACAGGGCCACCCGCTTGAGCCCCAGATCCGAATAGATGCGCCGCGCCAGGGTATACGACTGCACGCGGTCGTCCTGAATCGAGGTCAGAATCCACGGGATGATGGTCTCGGGAATGGTGGGATCGGTGGCGGCGCTGTTGACGATGGGCAGCTCCGACCGCAGCGAAACGCGCAGCGCGATATGCGTGGAATCGCCCGAGATCGACCCCAACATGGCCCAGACCTTGTCGTCGTACACCATCTTGACGATTTCGTTGCTCGAGGCTCCCCACAATGCCGCGTCGTTGTGAACTTTGAGCCGGAACGGCTTGCCGCCGTAGCCGCCGCGGGCGTTGGCTTCGTCCACCGCCATCTCCGCGCCGTGCAGCATGGCCTGGCCCAGGGCTTCGTCCTTGTGCTCGCGGACAGGGCCCAGGAACCCGATGGCGACTTCGGAAACGTCCGCGGCCTTGAGCGTAGGCACGTCGCGCGCCGCACCGTTGTATTCGACTTCCTTGGTGTAGTGTTCGTAGTACGGTTTGGTGAAGCGCGAAAACGGCCGCAGGTCGTCGGGGGCGCCGGCATAGGGCTCCAGCGTGCGGTTGGGCGGCGGCCCGGGCGGCTGCGCGCCGCAGGCACAGGTGCGCGGCTGCGCCCCGGCAGCTGCCGCCAGCAGAAAGGCCACTCCGGCTGCTTGCCAGCGCATAATTACTCCTTGGGCGGCGGAATGAACATGGCGATGGCTTCCATCTCCACCAGCAGCTCGGGCCGGCAGAGGATGGCCTGAATGCCCGTGGAAGCCGGCAGCGGATCCAACTGCTGCTCCTCGAAGAAGGCCGTACGCTCCTCGTTGAAGGCGGCGTAATCGCGCTCGATGTCGCGCAGGTAGCAGGTGGTGCGCACGATATCCTTCCACGTGGCGCCCGCGGCCTCGAGCAGGGCCGTGATGTTCCGGTAGGTGCGCCGCACCTGCGCCCGGAAGTCGCCGATATGGACGCTGGCGCCATCCTCATCCACGCTGGCGGTGCCGGAAATCAGCAGAATCGCCAGGCCGTTCAAATCGATGCGCAGCGCGCGCGAGAACGAGCTTGGACGCGCGTAGTGGTAGGCCTCGTTCAACACCGCCGGCGCGTTGATCGCGCGCTTCTCGATCGCGGTGGCGCCGCCAATCTGATCGAGCGCTTCAGTAATCGTCATGGTTTTCCAGTCTCCTGTTTGATCCGGATTCCGTGGCTGAGGCCCTTGGCCGTGGCCACCCAAATATCGTCGCCCTGCAATTCGACGCCGAAGATGTAGTTGTGCGCGGGGGCCGTATCGACGGCCACCCGGCTGGTTTCGCCCGCGGCGTTTCGCACCAGCATTTCCGGCGCGTGGGTATCGAGCGCGGGCCGGTACGTGGCCCACTGTTCGCCATCGAAATACGCCAGCCCCTTGTCGGTCGAGAACCAGGTCCGCGTGCCATCCACGGATTTCACCTGGTTCAGGAAATTGCTCGGCAGGCCGCTGTCTTTCTCGAGAAAGTTGCGCCAGTTGCGGCCGTCGTAGCGGCTGGCGCCGAAATACGTGGCCACCCACAAAATCTTGTTGACGTAGCTGACCGAACTCGTGATCTCGTGGATCAGGCCCTGGTCTTTGAACAGCACCATCTCGGTTTCGCCGTCGGGGTCGTTATAGTCCTTCCAGCGCTCTGTTTTGACGTCGTACTCGAGCACGCCGCCGCCCCAGACGGCGTAGTAGACCTTGTCCTCCGCCGCGGTCACGGAGTACGTCCAGATCTCGTACATCGGCGTGTTGCGCTCGTTGAAGATGCTCCACTCGCCGGTGCGCTTGTTCAACCGGCTGCCTCCCGCGGCGGTGGCCACCCACACGAAGTCACCGTGCGCCGCAACGCCGTAGACCACGTCGTTCGGCAGCCCGCTGTTGAGCTGGGAAAAGGTGTCGAAGCGGCCGCCGGAATAGCGGCTGAGCCCGCCCATGGTGGCGATCCACAGGTCGTGGGTCTGCTTGTCGAGCGCCAGGTACAGCACCGCGCGATGCGCCAGCCCGTCCGCCGGGGTGAACACCCGCCACTTGCCGTTCTGATACAGAGCCAGCCCATTGTCGGTGCCGGCCCAGACCTTGTCGCCGTCCACGCACACGCTGTACACGCGATTGTCGGGCAGTCCCTGGGCGGTGGTGAAGTTCTCCCATCGAAACCGCGGAAGTTCGGCGGCTCCGAGCAGACCGATACTGGCGAAGAATACAGCTAATCTCATAAGGTTTTCAAGTACTCAATCAAATCGTTGAGCTCGTCTTTCACCAGGTCGTTGGTCACCCCGTGCGTATCTTTGGGATTGAAAACGGTCCAGATTTCTTCCAGGCTTCGCGCCGAGCCGTCGTGCAGATAGGGCGCGCTGTACGCGACGTTGGTCAGGTGCGGCACGTCGATCAGCGGCGAACGGTCGGTGGGCTTGCCGGTGCCCACGTCGGCCAGTTGCCGGTTGGTGTAATACTTGCCGGAATGGCAGAAGGAACACCGGTTTTCTTCGGGGATGGGCGAACCGTCTTTGCGCCGCGCGCGCTCGAAGATGTCCTTGCCGCGTTCCTGGGCGGCCGTCAATTCGCCGCCCGGTAGCCGGTAGCGGTTGGGCCGCAGAGGAATCGACCCGACGTAGGCGATCAGGTCGCTCAGATCGGCATCGCGAATTCCCTGCGACCGGAAGAAGAATCGCTCGGTGCGCGGACCGCACTCGGTGTACAGGTCGGGATTGCCGCCGTTCCATTTGAAAGGAGCCGTCTCGGACACGTCTTCGATGGCGCGGTTGTCCACAATGTCCACCCCGAAGCCATCCGGCTCCAGGTCCCACGCCAGGCCGTCGAAGGTGGAATCGAGATGACAGTTCGCGCAGCCGAATTGCCGCTGGAAAGAGAATTTCGACGAATAGAACAGGCGCTCGCCGCGCCGCTGCGGGTCGACGATGGCCGGGCCGACCAGCGCGATTGTCCCGACGATCCGGCCCGCGGCCGTATCCAACACGGACACGGTGTCGTCGAGGTGGTTGGCGATATACAACCGGGTGCCATCGTTCGAGAGCGCGATTCCCCGTGGATTTCGTCCCACCGGAACGCGCGCCACCACGTAGCGCGCCGACGCGGAAAGGTCGTTGGCCAGCGTGTCCCGCTCGGGCGAGCGCGCGGCGGCCACCAGCCGCTGCAAATCCACGATGGCCACTTCGTCGGAGCCGCTGGCCGTCAGGTAGGCTCGGGATTTGTCGGGGGCGATCGCCACTCCGAACGGCAGCGAGAAGTAGCGCTCCATTTCGTCCAGGGGAAGCTGCACCACGCCGCCTACGTCCTCGCCGAACACCGCGAGCGAATCTCCGAACGCCCAGCCGTGCGCCACGTGCGCCAGCGGAACCAGGTTCTTGGGCCGGAGCTGGGCCGCGATGCCCAGCCGGCCGTCGCGCGACAAAGCCACATGGGACACACCCGCGACGTTATGCAACCGCAGCCGGGCATCGACGGTCGATTGCCCGGTTTCGATGCGCGTGATCTCGGATTCGGGCTCGGTCCGGAACTTGCCCGCATTGGGGTAGATGTGCGTGACATACACGTGCGCGCCATCGCCCGCGAGGTAACTGGCGCCGCGCCCGCCCGCCAGCCGCTTGATCTCGCTTCCGGCCGCCAGGTCGATCACCGAAACGTCGTTGCTGAGGCGGTTGGCGACATACAAGATCTGCCCGCGCGCGTCCACTGTGAGGCCGATGGGCTCCCAGCCCGCCGGCAAGGTGCGCGTGACCGCCAGCGACGTCCCATCCAGCTCGGTGACGGTGTCGGACCAGGAGTTGGTCACGTAGATGCGGCTGCCATCCGGGCTGAGGGCGATCCCACGCGGCCTGTGCCCCACACGCACCCTCGCAACCACGGCCAGGGTGACCGGGTCTACGGCCACCAGTTCATCGGTGCCTTCGCAGACTACGTACAGCCGGCTGCCGTCGGAAGACAGTGCGACGTCAATCGGGTTGGGATAACGGCCGGGCTTCGCGGAGGGCTGCCCGGACAGCAGGAGCGCCCCCAGTGCCGCCAGCCCGATGATGATGCCGCTGCGCATAGTCTACGGTTCCCGAATCTCCACGACTCGATCGGCGGGCACGTTCTTCAACACCTGCCTGGCGCCGCTGGGCCAGGTCACCACGACCTGCCCGGCCTTGCCCGCGGCTCCCAACCCAAAGTGCAGGCGCCAGTCGTCCTGCCCGAGATAGCCCGACCCCGCCACTCGCTCGGACTTCTGGCGCATTCCGTTAGCCTCGACTTCCACCGTGGCGCCGATGCCGTCGCGATTGCTCTTGCTCCCGATCAGCCGGACCGCCAGCCAGTGCGCGCCCGCCGCGGTCTCGTTGTGCAGCAATACCCCGGGCGCACCCAGGTTGACCAGAAACGCGTCCACCTTGCCGTCGTTGTCGTAGTCGGCAAAGCACGCGCCCCGGCCCACGCTCTTCACCCCGAAGAAGGGTCCGCCGGTGGTGGAGACGTCCTGAAACTTCCCTCCGCCCAGGTTCCGGAACAGGGAATGTTCCTGCGGCACCATGTGAATCAGGCCGCCGTGGAAGATCAGGATGTCCTTGCGCCCGTCGTTGTCGAAATCGTAGATGCCCGTTCCCCAACTGGTGTACTGCGCCGACCACTGCGAGATGCCGGCTGCCTGGGTAACGTCGGTGAATCCCAGCTTGCCGTCGTTTTTGAGCAGCCGGTTGTACTTGGAGTCGCTCACCCACAGGTCCGTCCGGCCTTCGTTGTCGATCTCGAAGAAGACCGGCCCCATGGCGGAGGTGGATTCGCCGTTCTGGCCGAACGCCGCATTGGCTTCCACCGCGATCTGCTCGAAGGTGCCGTCGCGCTTGTTGTGAAACAGGAAATTCTCGGTCTTGTCGTTGGCCACGTAGATGTCCGGATAGCCGTCGCCATCGAAATCCGCCGCGGTCACGCCCATGGTGCGGCCTTTGTAGCGTGCGATGCCCGATTTCGCGCTCACGTCTTCAAACGAGCCGTGGCAGGTGTTGTGGAACAGAAGATTGGTGTCGCCTTCGTAATCGAGCGGCCCCGGATAGTTGTCGGCGGCATAGTAGGAACGATACGCGGGATCGAACTTCACGTACCGCCCGATGAACAGGTCGACGCAGCCGTCATGATCGTAATCCAGCCACGCCGCCCCGATCGCCCAGCCCTGGGTCCGCATGCCCGCCTTGGCGGTAACATCCTCGAAGGTGCCGTTGCCCCGGTTGCGGTACAAAGTGACGTGGCCATAGCTGGTGACCAGCAGGTCGGTGTAGCCATCGTTATCGAAATCGGCGGCAATCACCCCGAAGCCATAGCCTTCACCGGCCACGCCGGCTTCGTCGGTAACGTCGGTGAACTTGCCGTTGCCGTCGTTGCGGTACAGGTGGTTGTGCGGCATCGCGGCCGGCGCCTTGCGCAGAGGATAGGGATGCATGGCCGGCTCCAGCGGCCGCCCGCTCATCACGTACAGATCCGGTTTGCCGTCGTTGTTGTAATCGAACCAGGCGCAGCCCGCGCCCGTGCTCTCCAGCAGCGAACCCAGTTTCTCGGCGCCGGTCGAGTGCGTGAACCTGATGCCGGACTGCGCCGTGGCATCCGCGAACTGGATGGGGCCCTGGGCACGGAGGGCGAACGAAATCGCCAGCGATATCACCACGAGTCTCGCGGTCACGGTTGCTGCACCTCCAGCATTTTCACCGGCACGATGGTCTTCAGCAGGATCTCCGGCACCTTGTTTTCCGGGGCGCGCTCCGGCCCGGTATGGCAACCCACGCAAATCCGCTGTTCGCCCTTGCGCATCCAGAACCAGCCCCGCTCGCTGCGCACCGTTTGGCCCGCGGCATCGGTCAGTTCCATGCGCAAGGGCCGGTCGCCGGGAACCTGGATGTAGAAGGACCCGTCGCTTTCCACCGGGGTCTGGCCCAGGAGTGCGGGCTGGCCATCGGCGTTCTGCGTGTACATGCGGACGGCACGCACCGCGGCTCCCTCCATCGGCGTTCGCGAAACCCTCGAGTTCAGGCAAAGCAGGTTCCCGGCGGTTCGCGTGGGCACCAAGGCGGACGGAAATTCCCGAGGCGGAATCCGGGGCGCCACTATGGCCGGCTGTACCGCGGAAGCGTCTTTCGGGGTCTCGAGCGGCGCCGTCCGGCGGCTCTCCGCGTCCCAACGGTACAGGCCGAAGCGGCCCGCGTCCTCGCGCAGGCTCACCAGCCAGACGCCCGGAGAAATCTCGGCCACCGGTCCGGTCCCTTCGCCCTCCGGCTGGGCAACATCGGTCTGAACGGCCAGCGCCGACGTGAATCTGGCGAGCCGGCCGCCGGAGCGAAACACCTCATCCCCCGAGGCCATCTGCCGGGCCTCTCCGCGGTCCGGCCCGTGATCGCAGCGGAGCGCTTCCACGCCGGTGCCGTCCGGGTAGACCGTGAATAGCTCGCGGCTGCCCGGGTTCCGCCCTCGCTCGAACAGGATGCGGCCGTCGCGGAGCACGTCATCGGTCAGGAACCTGCCCGGTGCGAACGTCAGGCTCTTCCCGGCAATCTCGATCCCGGCTCCGTCCGCGCCGGTGCGCGTGTACACGACCTCCCCGGTGGGCAGGTACAACGGCCGGATACAATCGGACTCGGAGTGGGTGATCTGCCGCAGCGATCCCCCGTTGATGTCAGCCTCCCAAACCTGCCAGCGGCTGGCTGCCGTACGTTTCCCCGAGAACAACACGCGGGCGCCATCGTAGGAGACCGCCGCGTCCGCCGAGGCGTGGAACCCCGGAGCGACCACACGGCGCGTCTGCCCCAAAACGAGTTTCAGGGTGGCGCCTGCCGGAAAGCGGTCCCGGCCCTCCAGCCAGGCCTTGGGCTCGTAGCGGGGCGTTTCCGTGAATAGATACGCCAGGGCAGTCTCCGGTTTCCCCACATCTGCGCCAAATCCCGCACCGAGGATCGCGCACCCGAGGCTGACGGTGATGAAAACAGGCCGATTTATCCGCAGTTTACGCGCCAGCACAGCACTCCCTTTTGCGATCACCGAAGAGCGTGCAATTCATGCACCAATATGGCTTTAGAGGTCTGAATAGGCGCAATACCGGTCTACTTCTTCTTTTTGGCCTGCATCTGCCTCTCCCACTCCGCCCGCATGTCCGCATACACCTTCGGGATATCCTCGGGACGCCGCACCAGTCCCTGGAACATCTGGCGCATCTCAAATGGAAACCCCAGGAACAGCCGCCGAGCCTCGACGGGTGGCGGCCCTCCGGGGGTGCCGGCGGGCGGAATCGCCGCCGGAAGGTGTACGGCGAACATGCTGCCGCCGGCCAGGGCTTCATGCGGATACTGCATCAGCCAGATGCAGTTGTGGCCATCGAGGATCATGTTTGCCGAGACCACCGCCCAGAGGCCGGCGTCCGCCGCCGCGGGCGCCTGGCAATCCCACAACCGCGATTGCGGCACGACGGCAGTGTTATCCGAAAACCCGTAGATGTCCACGGGGACGTCTTTGAGACCGCGTTGCCGGGCGAATCGCTCCACTTCGGGAAGGGCCTGGTTCCAGTCGAGATTCGAGTCGTTGACCAGCCAGTACGCGGGATGCCCCCAGCCGAGCGGGCTGATATAGGGGAAGTAGTTTGGATAGGCGCGCACGGCCGTCACCAGGCAACTGGCGGCCGCGAGCGCCACCAGCGCGCTGGAGGCCCACGCCAGTTTCGGCGCGGCCGTCCGGAAGCGCCCCAGCAGCCTCGGCAGCGGCGCCAGCAGCAGAATCGACAATGCCAGGGGAATGGTGAAATGCCGGATGCTGACGTTGAAATGGCCCAGCACGCAAATCCCCGTGAATACCACCAGCGAAACCCAGAGCACGCGCCACAGCGTGGCACACTCCGCCGGAATTACCGGGGGCCGGCCTGACCGCTTCGCGATCCACGCCACCGACAGCGCGGCGGCCAGCAGGACGAGAAAGCCGGGCGGAGACTTCAAAACGAACAGGACGGGAAAGTAGAACCAGATCCCATGGGGGTATGCATGCCCGAGAATAAAGGTCGCCCGGTTTCCGCCGAGCACCATCAGCGCCAATCCCCGCAGAAAGAGCCAGGGCGGCATCAGCAGGCGTCCCAGAAGGGCGGCCAGAGGACCGTGACCGGCCAGGCCCGGAATGTCGAGCGGCTGGTTCCACGACAGGATGAAGTAGACCGCGTACACGGCCAGCGCGGCCCACCACGTTGCCTTCCGCATGGCGCGCCAGCGCAACCGGCGCCATTGGCGGGCCTCGGCCTTCGCGGCGGGTTGCCCCGCCAGCGGGCGCCAGCGCGTGCTCAGCGCCACCGCCACGAAGGCCAGGAACAGAATGGCGGCCGTGAACTTCGTGAGAATCGCCCCGGCCAGCGCCAGCGCCATCAGGAGGGTGTTCCTACGGTCGGGACTGTCCCACATCCCGGCCAGCGCCCATAGCGCCAACAGGGAGAAGAAGGTGATGGCAATGTCGGTCAGCACCAGGGGGCCGAAGACCAGAAACACGGGGGTGCTGACATACACCGCCAGGCAGAGCAGCCCGCCCCAGTCTCCGCCTATGCGGCGCGCGATGGCGAACACCAGCCAGCCGAGGGCGAGCGTCAGAAGCAGCATGGGGAGCCTTGCCCAGGCGAGCGTGCTTTGCGGGTTGTTCCAGCGCGTCAGAACATACTCGCCGAAGACCCATTCCCCCAGGAAGGCCGGAAAGAATTCGCGGCTGTTGTTCCAGATGGCGCCGGAATAGTCGGCGTGCGTTCCGCGCGCCACCAGGGGCAGTGCCGCCAGCACCTTGGCGAGCGGCGGGTGCTCTTCGTTGTAGCGCAGATCGAGTTTCTGGAGGTAGCTGACCCCGGCGCCGATGTGCGCCACCTCATCGATGGTGACGGACTCGCGGAGGGTGGCGCCCCCGGCCAGCAGGAACAGGAGCGCGAGCAGCAGAAACGCCAGGATCGAAGCGCCGGAGCGGGCAGGCATTGGTATCCTTTGATCCATTGTACGTGAGTCCGTTCTTCAGGTCCGGTTCTCTTTTTGCGGGCCGGACGCAGCCGGGGCGGCGCGGTATTATGGAAGGAACAGCGGCCCCGGGAACCGACTCTATGAAGTTCGTTGTGATCCTGCTCGCATCCGCGGCATGCACCTGGGCCGCGGCCGAAACCGGAGCGCTTGCCGAAGCCAACGCCGGCCTGGGGCTGGCGCGCGCGGGCAAATACGAGGCGGCCGTCGCGCACTACCGCGCCGCCATCGCCCTGGATCCGCACCTGCCCGGCATCTATCTGAATCTCGGTTTGGCCTATGTGAAGCTGAATCGCTTCCCCGATGCCGCGTCGGCCCTGGAACGCGCCGTGAAGGCCGACCCGTCCAGCTTTCAGGCCAGCGTGTTACTGGGCATGAGTTACTATGGCTGCCGCCGATTCGATGCTGCCGCCGCCCAACTCAAGCGCGCGGCCGCGCAGCAGCCCGACAACGTGGAATTGCGTTATAAGCTGGCGCAAAGTTACTTGTGGTCGGGGCAGTACCAGGAAGCCATCGGGGAATTCCGGTTTCTGCTCACCAAGGACCCGGATTCGGGGCCCGTCCACATGCTACTGGGCGAGGTGCTCGATGCCGCCAACCAGGCGGAGCCGGCGACCGCAGAGTTCGAAGCCGCGGTAAAAGCAGCGCCGCTCGAGCCCGAGGTCCACTTCAGCCTGGGATACCTCTATTGGAAACAGAAGCGTTTCGAAGAGGCGTGCCGCGAGTTTCAGGCGGAGCTGGCGCATCATCCGCAGCACTTGCAAGCGCTGACCTATCTGGGCGACGCCGAAATGCATTCGGAAAGCGAGAGAGCAGCGGAGGAGCATCTGCGGAAGGCGCTGAGCCTGGATCCGAACATCCGGCTGGCACATCTGGATCTTGGCATCCTTCTTTCCGGCAAGGCCGATTCCGCCGAAGCTGCCCGTCATTTGAAGGAGGCGATCCGGCTCGATCCATCGAAGCCCGACGCCCATTACCGTCTCGGCCGGCTGTGGCGTTCCCTGGGCCGCGAAGCGGATGCGGCCGCCGAGTTCGCCAAGGTGAAAGAGATGGCCCAGGAGGAGCAGGCGGCGCCGCTCATCAAAGTGCCGGGACGGCGCATCGAGCAGGTTCCATGAGTAGATTGCCGCACCGGTTCCACACGGTTTGGGCGCTGGCCGTAGTGCTGGCCGCTGCCTGGGCCATCGCTTCCGGCCAGGACGCTAAAGCACCCATCCACTTCGCGTTTCGGCCGATCGATTTCCAGCTCGAGAGTTGCGAGACGCCGCGGCGCCATGCACCGGAAACCATGGCCGGCGGCGTCGCGGTTTTCGACTACAACAACGACGGCTACCTGGACGTGTTCTTCGCCAACGGAGCCGATATCCAGACGCTGAAAAAGAGCTCGCCCAAGTACTCCAACCGGCTTTTCGAAAACGACGGCAAGGGCAACTTCAAAGATGTCACCGCCAAGGCCGGCCTGGCGGGCGTGGGCTTCGACAACGGGGTCGCCATCGGCGACTACGACAACGACGGTTACAAGGATATTTTCATTGGCGGCGTCCATGGCAACCGCCTGTACCATAACAACGGAGACGGCACGTTCACCGATGTCACGGCGAAGGCGGGGCTCAACCGGTCGGACAGCCAGTACGGCCCCCTGTGGTCGGTGGGCGGGGCTTGGCTCGATGTGAACAACGACGGGCTGCTGGACCTCTTTGTGGTCAACTACCTGGCTTGGGACTTCGCCACCGAACCGGCCTGCGAAGCGGGACCGGGCAAGCTCGACTACTGTCATCCGAAGTTCTACAAGCCGACCCCCAACCAGCTCTTCCTAAACAACGGCGACGGAACCTTCCGCGACGTATCCGCGGAATCGGGAATCCGCGCCCATCCCGGCAAGGGCATGGGTGTGGGCATCGCGGACTACGACCTGGATGGCTGGATGGATCTGTTCGTCGCCAACGACAAGATGGACAATTCGCTGTTCCACAATCAGGGCGGCGCGAAGTTCCAGGAGGTGGCGTTCGATGCCGGCGTGGCGCTCACCGAGAACGGACAGTTCATTTCGGGGATGGGAGTGGACTTCCGGGACCTCGACAACGACGGCCTGCCGGATATCGCTTTCGTGGCGCTCGACAACGAGACCTTCCCGCTGTTCCGCAATCTGGGTAAGGGCGGATTCGCCGACGTCACCGGCGCCAGCGGCATGGCCCGTCTCAGCGTCTCGATGGCCGGCTATTCTCCGACCGTCGCCGATTTCGATAACGACGGCTGGAAGGACATTTTTGTGACGCGCGGCCACGTTCAATCGCTGGGATACGGATCGCGCGTGCAGGTGGAGCAGCCCAACACCGTGTTCCGGAACCTGGGCGGCACGCGGTTTCAGGCGCTCACCGCCGAAGCCGGTTTGACGGCACGGCCGCCCGGCCGCCATCGGGGCTCGGCGGCCGCGGACCTGAATGGCGACGGCCGCCTGGACGTGGTGGCGGCCGCCATCGGTGCACCCGCCGAACTCTGGTTCAACGACAGCCCGGGCGGCGGGCATTGGCTGGAGTTCGAGCTGCGTGGAACCAGGAGCAATCGCGATGCGATCGGAGCCCGCATCAAAGTGACCGCCGGAGGCGCCGTTCAGTACAATCACGTTTCCTTCGCCGCCGGATATGGATCTTCGAGCGCGGGCCCCACGCATTTCGGCCTGGGTGCGAGTAAGTCCGCCGATTTGGTGGAAATCCGCTGGCCTTCGGGAGTTACTCAGGAGCTCCGGAATGTGGCGGCCGATCGCGTGGTCAAGCTGCAGGAGCCGAAGTAAGCTCTTCTCTCAGTGTTTCCCCACCAAGAAAAACCCCGCCCGGGCCGTGAAGCCCGGGCGGGGTTAGTTACCAACGCTACTCGAAACCGGCTAGAACAACAGCTTCAATCCAAGCTGGATGTTCCGCGGGTTGTAAGTGGAAGTTACGTGACCGAAGTCGCTCGCGGTGAAGGTGGTGCTGACACCGCTGAACTGGGTGTGGTTGAAGACATTGAATGTCTCTGCGCGGAACTCGAGGCGGCTGCCGCGAGCCTCACTGAAGGTGAAGCTCTTGAACAGCGAGAGGTTCCAGTTGTCGCGGCCCGGACCGTACACCGAGCCCCTGGGGAAGTTGCCCCAGGCGCCCAGCGCGGGCAGCGAAAACGCGGACGCCGCGAACCAGGAGTTCAGCGTATTGGGCATGGAAACACTGCCCGCGACGTTGGGCCGGTTGGTGGAATTGGCAAGGCCGTTGTTGCCCTGCGAGCCGCCCAGGTTGATGTTCAGGGGAAGGCCGGTTTCCATGGTGCCGATACCGGAGATCTCCCATCCGCCGAGCGTGCCCCTTACCAGGCGGCTGGTGTTCTGGCCGCGGAAGAACGGCAACTGCCAGATGAAGTTCACCAGCGCGACCTGCCGGCGATCCAGCGGGCTCGGCCCGTTGTCGTAGGCCCGGTTGTAGGGATTCGAGGTGTTTTGCATGTCCTGAGCGTCGCCGCCCTGCGCGAGCGGGTCGTTCGCCTTGGAGTAGGTGTAGGCCGCCTGCAGGGTCAGGCGGTCGCGGATCTGCCCGCGGTAGTTGATCTGCAGCCCGTTGTAGTGGGAGTTGTTGGCGTTCTCGGACATCCTCAGAGAGTGGAAGCCGGCATACGGCACTACGTTGTTGTAGACCGCCGTGCCCTGGATCAGCCCCGGAAGTTGGCTGGGGTCGGGGAGGTTGATTTCGCGATAGTCGTTCTGGTGCCGGTTCTGGTTGCCGACATAAGTAAGCGACACTACGGAAGCCTTTCCCAACTGCTGCTGAATGCCGATGCTGAACTGATAACTGGCCGGAGGCTTGTAGTCGGTATTGGAGAGGCCGGTGACGTCGCTGACGGTGATGGGCGCGAGTTGAGTCGTGCCGGTCAGCAGGCTGGTATTCGGATTGGAGAGGCTCACGTTGTTGAACGTCACGTTGGTGCTGAACGGAACGTTGCCGCCGCCGTTGTACACGTCGTTGCCCTGGACGCGCTCGTACATGATGCCAAAGCCGCCGCGAATGACGGTCTTGCCCTGGCCCGTCAGATCGTAAGCAAAACCGACGCGCGGGCCGAAGGTGGCCCAGTGGTTCTGCACCAAGCCGGCGGGGATGCCGGGCTGGCCGGCCACGCCGATGCCGTTCAGGTAGAACAGCACGCCTTTCAGGTCCGGGTTGGGGCTGGTGCCGAGGCCGGGGCTGGTGGGGCTGATCGTGCCGCCCGAAAGCACCGCTCGTTTGGACGGGTCGTACAGGTTGGGATAAAAGTTCGACTGGCGGTTGTTCATCTCATAGGTGTGCGGAATCCCATCCCAGCGCAGGCCCAGGGTCAACGTCAATTGCCGGTTGACCTTCCAGGTGTCCTGCCCGTAGGCCGCCCAGGATTGGTTGTTCCAGTAGCCTTTATCCTGCAACGCCGCTTCCTGGTACTGATTGGCATAGCCCAGCAGAAAATCGGCGAAGTCGCTGCCGGTGTAGCTGCCGTTGAAAGCAAAGCTACCCTGAGTCTGGCCGAAAACGTCCTGGATCTTCTTATAGAGGGCCCAGCTTCCACCGAACTTAAACTGGTGGCTGCCTTTGGTCCAGGAAAAGTCGTCGCGGATCTGGTAGTCGTCGGCCTTATTGACCCACGGCACGCGGTTAAGATCGTAGTTGGTTCCAGTCGAGCCACCCAGGT
The DNA here is from genome assembly GCA_020073615.1 of Terriglobia bacterium. Classification (GTDB taxonomy): domain Bacteria; phylum Acidobacteriota; class Terriglobia; order Bryobacterales; family Bryobacteraceae; genus JADGNR01. The sequence goes on along the minus strand of JAIQEX010000078.1, from coordinate 6,366 downwards.
TGATGCTGGGGATGCGGTTGAGGGCGTTGCTCGGGAACAGCTCCGGAACATTGAAGCCGCTGGGACGCGCGATGACCGCCGAGGACAGCGGCAGAATGTTGATGCGGTTGCCGTTGTAGTTGAAGGAGACTTCATTGAGCACCGTCGGGCTGATGGTATAGACGGTGTGCACGACGCCGCTATAGGAAGGGTTGCCGAAGGTGTTGGCGGCGCTCGGGACGTTGTCGCCGCTCCACATGGTAGTCCCGAAAGTCTGCAGGATGGACTCATCCACAAAATGGCCGAACACCCACACCTTATCGGTAAAGTGATGGTCGATGCGGAAGAGTTCCTCGCGGACGTTGGTGGGCGCATTGTTGCCACCCACGAACTTCGTTCCGCTGGTCGGGGCCGGAAAGATACCGGCTTTCAGCAGGAGTTGGGCGTTGGGGTCCAGCAAAGCAGACGGAATGGTGTTGGCCGGGAAAGCCTGGCCGGGGGCCAAACCCACCGCCGCGAAGCGGGCGATCTGCTGCGGCGAGAGCTGATTGGCGTTGGGGACGTGGATGGCCGTCGCGCCCAAGTTGCCGCCGTACTGGCTGGTCAAGGGGACGGTGGTGTTGAGGGCGCCGCCCTGAACCAGCTTGCGCCACTCCATGTTATAGAAGAAGAAGGTCTTCTCCTTTTTCGTGTTATACACTTTGGGGATGAACACCGGACCGCCGACATTGAAGCCGTAAACATTCATGCGGTTTACGGGATTGGGCTGCCGCGAAGCGTTGCGGAAGAAGGTGTTGGCATCCAGGTCCTCGTTGCGCAGGAACTCCCACGCCCCGGCATGGAAATCCTTCGTTCCCGACTTGAACACCATGGTCATGGTGCCGCCGGAGGACAGGCCGTATTCCGCGCCGTAGTTCGAAGTGAGCTGGCGGAACTCGGCGATGGCATCCATGGACGGCATGACGCTGATGGTGCCGGCGCCGCCGCGATCCAGGTTTTCACCGCCGTCGATCAGGTAGATGTTATGCTCTCTACGCAGACCGTTGAAGCTGACCTGGGCGCTGCCGCCGACCGGCGTGGCGCTCTGGTAATCCGCCATCTCGCTGGAGGCTCCGGCAGTCAGAGCGGCCAGAGAATACAGGCTCCGGCCATTGGTGGCAAGTTGGGAAACCTGCGCTCCGGAAATGACGTCGCTGACCTCGCCGGACTCGGTTTGAACTGCTACCGCCGTGGCCTCAACGGTGACACTCTCCTGCGCATTGCCGATTTCCAGCTTGAAATCCACGCGGGCGCGATCGCCTACCGCCAGGACGACATCGGTGCGCTCCGCTTTCTTGAAGCCCGGTATTTCGGCGCGCACTATATAAAGCCCAATCTGCAGGCTGGGCGCTACATACTGGCCCTCGCCGTTGGTGGTGAATTGGGTGACTTGGTTGGTCTGTTTGTTGGTGATCGTAATCGTCACATTGGGAACCGCCCCACCCGATGGGTCGGTAGTGGTTCCGACGATCGTTGCTTGCTGCGCGTACGCCTGGAAGGCAAAGGCCCCCAGGAGCGCGCACGCTAGAAAAGCTGCTCGGAGACTAACCCTATGCACGTTTCCTCCTTTAAGGTATCAAGGTCCAAACCCCTGAAAACTAAACCCGTCGTGCTCTCCTTACACGAATAGACATCTTTGCGGGGCTCGCGTAGGATGCTAACCCGATGCGTGTCCGGAAGAAAGGGTGTTACCGGACGGTACATTTCCGGCCGTTTTGAATCAATGCGTTACGGGATGTTACGCGGGCGGCCAATAAAAGTATGTTACGCGAACTATTCGTGTTACGATGAGAGCGTTCGCCATGTCGCGTAGGCCCGATGTTCATGTTACGGTGCCCCTTCTGCCGCCCGAAAAGGCGGATGAGGTCCGAACGTTATTGGAGCAGGTGCTGTGCAGCCACCTGTTTCGGGGCAGCCGCCGTTGCCAGATTCTCCTGCGGCATATCACCGAGCAGACTCTGGCGGGCGAGACCAGTTCCCTGAAGGAGCGCACGCTCGGCATCGAGGTGTTCGGCCGTGCGCCGGATTACGACACCAGCATGGACCCCATCGTGCGGGCCAGTGCGGCTGAGATCCGCAAAAAGCTGGCGCAGTACTACCAGGAATCGGGGCACGAATCCGAAGCCCGCATCGAACTGCTTTCCGGATCTTATATTGCCGAATTCCACTTTAACGGAGCGGGCGGTAATGGAGCGGGCGGAGCGGGCGTAGCCGCTGTAGCCGCCAGCCCAACGCTCCGGAACCCGGGCAGGCGATATTTGGCGATCCCCGTAGCCGGCGGCGTCTTGGCGCTTCTGATCCTGGCTGCCGCGCTGGCATCGCCCGGCTGGAGGCGGTCGGACCTCGATCTCCTTTGGGGCCCCGTGCTCAAAACGCCGGGGACGGTGCTCATCTGCGTGGGTCAGCCGGTGGCGTACAATCTGCGCTCGGCCCAGGCCCAGGACGCGATTCAGGGATTCGAAACACCGCACGCGGCCGGCGCACCTCCCGCGCACCGGGCGATTCGCGAAGAAGATCTGATCATTCTGTGGGACCGGTATGTGGCACTGGGCGACGCGGTCTGCCTGGTACACCTCACATCGTTGTTGGAGAGGTATCGCAAACCCTACCGCATCCGCGGGGAGCGCTCCACGTCGTTCGCCGACCTGCGGGATACGCCGGCCGTGCTGATCGCCGCCTTCGATAACCCGTGGACTCTCCGCACCGCCGGCCAACTGCGCTTCACCTTCAACAAGGACAGCGAGCACGAGACCGACATGGTGCACGATCGCCTGCATCCGGAGAACACCGAATGGAAGCTGACCGGGGCTTGGCCGAACTGGGACATTCCGAACGACTACGCCATCGTGTCGCGCATCCTCGATACCACCACCGACCGCACCGTGTTGATCGCCGCCGGCATCACGCAGTACGGCACCATGGCGGCCGGCGAGTTCCTCAGCAGCCCCGAGTACTTCTCCGACGCCGCCCGGCTGTTCCCGCGCGACTGGCCGAAGAAGAATCTGCAGATCGTGCTGCGCGTTCCGGTAGTGAATCGCATTGCGGGCCGTCCGCGGATTCTGGCAACGCACGTGTGGTGAATCGAAGCCTCGGCCAGGTGCCCAGGCAGGTTCGGGTAGACGGCGCCGGAGGACTTCCCCACCGGCACCACTGGCCCCCCGCAGGGCGCCGGTCGCTGCCAAAATCGGCACTTCGGGTCCTATTAGCTTGAGATGACCCGCCTGGACCCCGACACTGGAGAGAGAATGGGGATCAATCTCGGTCTGGACATCGGGGCCATCAGTCTCAAACTGGCTGCGCTGGGCAAAGCGGGCGACCGGCCGGTTCTCGACGCGCTGTGCGCGGCCAACCCGCGCTTCCGCATGACCGGGCTCGACGCGCGGCCGCTGGTTCTCTCCGATTACCGGCGCATCGCGGGCAGCCCCATAGAAACCACCTACGACCTGCTGCGGGAGTTCTACGAAGTGGTGCCGGAGGACCGCGTCGAGGGCATGCGCGTCACCGGGTCGGGCAGCCGCATCATCGCCAAAGTGCTCGGCCTGTTTTTCGAGAACGAATTCAAGGCCATCGCGCGCATGATCGGCGCCTGCTATCCGCGGGCGCGCACGGTCTTCGAGATCGGCGGGGAGAGCTCGAAGTATATTCGCCTGGAGGAGGGCGGCATCCTGGACTACGACCGCTCGGGGGAATGCGCGGCGGGCACCGGGTCGTTCCTCGATCAGCAGGCGCTGCGCATGCAGTATTCGGTGGAGGAAGTGGGCGGCGTGTGCGCCACCGCGAAATGCGCCGCGCGCATCGCCGGGCGCTGCTCGGTGTTCGCCAAAAGCGACATGATTCACGCCCAGCAGAAGGGCTACTCGCCGGCCGAAATTCTGCGCGGCCTGTGCGATGCCGTGGCGCGCAATTTCAAGAGTTCCGTCGTGAAGGGCCGGCCGGTGGCGGCGCCGGTGGCGCTGATCGGCGCGGTCTCGCAGAATGCCGGTGTGACGGGGGCGCTGCGCGAGGCGTTCGCGCTCTCCGCCGACGACCTGTTCGTGCCCGCCGAGTACGCCTGGGCGGGCGCCATCGGCACCGCCATCCTGGAGGCCGAGGAGCCGCGCAAACGGTCCATTCTCGAAATTCACCGCCTGCGCCAGCACGATTCCGAAGAGACGGTGCAGGATACGCACCCGCTGTCGAGCGACCACGTGGTGCAGTTGCGCGACCGCGTGGGGGCCTACGCGCCGCCCGCCGGGGACGGGCCGATCGCGGCTTACCTGGGCCTCGACATCGGCTCGGTCTCGACCAATGTGGTGGCCCTCGACGAAGCGGGCGCCGTGATCCACGATGTCTACCTGCGCACCGCGGGGCGGCCCATCGAGGCCGTCGAGCAGGGACTGGCGGAGGTGGAGCGCCTGTGGGGCCGGCGCCTGGAGGTGCGCGGCGTGGGCACCACCGGCTCGGGCCGCGAGCTGATCGCCGAGTTCGTGGGCGCCGACGTGGTGAACGACGAAATCACGGCGCACAAGACCGGCGCCGTCCACGTGAGCAGGACGCTGGGCGGCGAGCCGGTGGACACGATCTTCGAAATCGGCGGCCAGGACTCCAAGTTCATCTCCATCGAAAACGGCGTGGTGGTGGATTTCGCCATGAACGAAGCATGCGCGGCCGGCACCGGGTCGTTCCTAGAGGAGCAGGCCGAGAAGCTGGGGATTAGCATCAAGGGGGAATTTGCCAGGCTGGCGCTGGCGGCGGCCAGCCCCACCCGCCTGGGCGAACGGTGCACGGTGTTCATGGAACGCGATGTCACCGGCTGGCTGCACAAGGGCGAAACTGTGCCCAACCTGGTGGCCGGTCTGGCCTATTCCATCGCGCTCAATTATCTGAACCGCGTGGTGCGCGGGCGCAAGATCGGCAACACGATTTACTGCCAGGGGGGCACGGCGTACAACGACGCCGTCACCGCGGCCTTCGCCAGCCTGCTGGGCAAGCGCATCACCGTGCCGCCCTACAACGGAGTGATGGGGGCCGTGGGCATGGCGCTCATCGCGCGCGAGTGGCATCGCGCCACGGGCCTGCGCAGCCGCTTCCGCGGATACGGCCTCCACAAGCTCGAGCTGCGCACGCGCGACTTCGTGTGCAAGGCCTGTTCGAACCTGTGTGACATGAAAGAGTTCGTCATCGAGGGGCAGAAGAGCTACTGGGGCGACAAGTGCTCGGATAAGTTCCGCAAACCTTCGGCGACCGGCCGCAAACCGGTAATCGACGACCTGTTTGCGTATCGCGAGAAGTTAGTGGAGGCGCTGCCCAACGCGCAGGGGAGTAAGTTCAAGGTGGGCCTGCCGCGTGCCATGACCATGCTCGACCGCCTGCCGTTCTGGAAGGCCTACTTCGCGGATCTGGGCATCGAGACCGTGCTCTCCCCGGTGACGGACCCGCGCATTTCGGCGGCCGGAATCGAAATGGCGGTGGCGCAGCCGTGCTATCCCGTGCAGGTGGCGCACGGGCACGTGTGGGCGCTGGTGGAGGCGGGCGTCGATTACATCCTGATACCCAACATAGTGGACGCGGAAGGGGGCGGCGAGGGCTCCCCGTCGCACTACTGCCCGTGGAGCCAGACACTGCCGTGGGTGCTGCGCTCGGCGCCGGCGCTCGAACCCGAGCAGCACAAATTCCTGATTCCCACGCTGCATTTCCAGCTCGGGCCTGCGCAGGTGAAGAAGGCGCTGGCCGAGACTATGCGGCGCATCGGCGTCGCGCGGCACGCCAGCGACCGCGCCGTGGATGCGGCCTACGCCGCGCAGCGCGAGTTCCAGGAGAAGCTGCTGGAAGCGGGCCGGCGGGCGCTCGAGAAACTCGATGCCACCGGCGAGCCCGGCCTGGTGCTGGCGGGGCGCGGCTACAATATTTACGACCGCGGCGTGAACTGCGATATCCCGCGCAAGCTGCGCCACCGCTACGGCGCCAACGTGATTCCCCTCGATTTCCTGGTGACCGGGCGCGAGCCGGTGGAGGACCCGCGCGCCAACATGTTCTGGGCCTCGGGCCGCAAGATTCTGGAGGCGGCGCGGGTGGCCGCGGCGCGCCCCAACCTGCACCTGGTCTACATCACCAACTTCAAGTGCGGCCCCGATTCCTACATCAAGCACTTTGCCCGCGAGGCCGCCGGCGCGCCTCTGCTGGTGCTGCAATTCGACGGGCACGGCAACGACGCCGGCTACATGACGCGCTCGGAAGCGTACCTCGACAGCAAAGGGATCCTGCGATGCTACCAATCGTCGACCGAGCCGCCGGCGCACCCGGCGGCCATCCACTAACCGGAAAGCGCATCTACATTCCGCCCATGGCCTATGGCAGCGCGCGGGCGTT
>JAIQEX010000077.1 GCA_020073615.1 Terriglobia bacterium | reverse complement strand
ATCCGGTCGATTCCCTCGACCTCCAACGTCACGTGCTCATGGAGAACTTCGGCGACTGATCGTGATACGCTCATTTTGGCTCCGGCACGACTCCGATCGCTCGGGATCGACTGCCGCTTCGGCGGCCTAAATCATTGGCGAGAACTGCTTGCAGTTCTCCACTGTCGACCGGAGCCATCTACCGGATTATGCCCGATCTTCAGACCCGGCGGAAATATACCTCGTCGGTCTGAGGCGGAGCCTCGTTAGAAGTTCAGGCGCTTGGAACTTGCGATCTGTCTGTCGGGCTCTCGGAGCGCGACGTGCGCATTCTGCGAGCCAACATCGAGGGGTTGGAGAGCATGTCGGCGCTGCGCGCGCCCGGCCCGAGTGCTGCCCAAGCCCCCGCGCGACATGCCGAAGCGGTACGGGGTGCGGCCGCCGTATGCGCTCATCCGCAGTTTGCGGCTGGCGGAAGGCAAGTTCTTCGACGAACCGGACGACGCGGCGAGCGCAGCGGACATGCCGGCATCCACCTGAGCGCCAAGGCCGACAGCATCGAGACGGCCAAGGTAGTGGCGGCGGTGTTGAACGCGACGCGGCGGGAAACCGGGACGTCACCGGAAGCTGTAACTCAGCAGGGCGCGCACGTTGAACAGGCCGTCATTGGTCCTGCCCGAGGCCAGGGAGCGCTGCACCGTCAGCGGGCTGTAGAACGCATCCACCGTAAGCGCGACCTTGTCGGTTAGTAAGTAGCTGACGCCGCCGGTCTCGGAGAAGGTGTTGCCGCGGGTCCAGAGTTGGGTGTGACTGACCCGGGTTGCGAGCGGCGCATCGACTTCGAATTTGCCATAGACGAAATTAAAGCCGCTGGCCACGTGCGGCACCAGCTTCGGCATCCTGCGAATCCGATAGGCCAACTGCAACTCCGTCCCGGCATACCGGAGAATGGCCGTGTCGGAGGAATTGCCTATGCAGCCCGCGGGGTTACCCGGGGATCCCGGAGCGAACTGCGAGACGCCGGGAGGGCAGGTAAAGGCGCCGTCCACCGATCCGACTTCGCCGGAGCCCCGCCACCCGAAGCGCCACTGGCCGCGTTCGACGATCGGCCGCTCCAGCCCGAACGCGAGGAGGTGCGGCGCGACGCCGAAAATCTCCACCGGTAAAGGCGCGGCGACCACCGCCGAGAGCTTCCACGGCAGGGTCACGCGCAGGCTCGGCCGTACGAGTATCTGCGACTTGTTGAGATCCAATGGCTGCCTGCCGTTGAAGCCGACCGTTCGCTGGTCCGGGCTGAGGGTCGGCAGCCATCCCGATTCCAGGCCCAGGGTGATGGAGCCGATCCGGCGGACGCCCTCCGACGGTTCGGGCGGCTGCAAGCCGCTCATCATAGTGGTCGATGCGTAATACTTGAGAGCCCATCCCTCGGGGCCGTCAAACGTAACGTGCTGGGGGGCGCCGCTGGGAGCGGATCCACCCGTCTGGGCCACGACATTAGTTGTAAGCAGACCACTAACACCCGCTACATATAGGACAACTTCAATTGCCTTGCTGTGACTGATAGGAAACATGACGACTCTCCTTTCCTGCGCGCCGGGACGTTGGTCCTAGCGCACTAACTGAATATCGAACTCAATGCGGATTTCGTTCTTGACTTTGATGGTGCCGCCCGCGACGGCGACTGGTTTGATACCGAAGCTGGTCTGGTTGAGCGCCGCGCTCCCGACGTAGTGCCCGTTCTCTTCCTTCACGTTCACGGTTACCTGCTGGGTCTGCCCATGCAGCGTGAGGGAGCCGTGCACCTTCCAGGAGTCCGGGCCGGCAGCTTCGACAGTGGTGGAGCGAAATGAGATCTCGGGGTAATGCTCGACGTCGAGAACGTCGGGGCCCACCATGGTCTTTTGGATCTCGCCGCGGTCCTTGTCCGAAGACTTGGCATCGCGCACGCGCAATGCGGCAGCCTCGACGCGCAACTCGACGCGGCGAGTGGCCGCATCAACCGCGCCGCGGGCGATGGGCGCTGCGATCTCGTGATCGTGTCCGAACGCGGAGAAAACGCCGGCCTTGTACACACGCACGGTCATGGCCGATTTCTGAGGGTCGATCGCGCGCTCTTGCGCGGCCGCGGCCCATGCCAGCCCCGCGGCCAGAAACACCAACGCTCGTTTTCCGGATGCGTTCATGCCGATACCTTCTGTGGCGACTCTTTCGTCCTTCCTGGCTTCAGATTAGAGACGTCCGCCGGACCTTTGGTTCAGAGCGCGTAAAGGTTTTGTAAATCAGTACCGCTTTGTCTGTTATATCGCGGAGTCAGTGTGGCGGGAATTACCGGTGAGCTGGCGGAGGAGCTATAGCGCACACTTCTTCGGAGAACGCCCCGTCGAATGCGTGGATGGCGCGCATCAGTTCCTCCGGCCGGATCGGCTTGGGAAGATAGGCGTCCATGCCCATCGACAGGCACTTCTCCCGGTCCCCCTTCATGGCATGCGCGGTCAGGGCAATGATGGGGACGTGCGCTCCGGTTTCTTTCTCGTTTTCGCGAATCGCCGCAGCAGCCTCGAATCCGTCCATCTCGGGCATCTGCACGTCCATCAGAACCAAATCGAAGGCTTGTCCGGCGATGGCCGCGACGGCTTCGCGGCCGTCGCGGGCGATGGTCACGGCGTTTCCCTGCTTTTCCAGTATCGCCCGGGCGACTCTCTGATTCACCATGTTGTCGTCGGCCACGAGGATTCGTAGAGACTTCCCGGCAGACGGCGGCAGCGCGCTCGCAGAAATCGCGGCGCCGAAGGGAGCAGCCACCGGGTCCGCGCCCTTCTGCGCGGCAGCGCCGAACCGTGCCGTGAAATGAAACGCGGTCCCGTTCCCTTCCCGGCTCTCTAGCCAGATCTCACCGCCCATCTTCTCGACCAGTTGCCGCGATATGGTGAGCCCCAGCCCGGTACCTCCGTATCTCCGGGCGACCGAGCCGTCCGCCTGCGTGAACGCCTCAAGAATGGCCTGCTGTTTGGGCAGCGGAATTCCGATGCCGGTATCTTTCACGCTGAAGCGAACCTGCGTGCCCTCGCCCTCCGGCGCCCATGCCGGCCGCGCCTGCACGGATACTTCGCCATGTTCGGTGAACTTGAATGCGTTGCCGATGAGATTGATCAGGACCTGGCGCAGCCGGAACGGATCCCCTACCAGTATCTTCGGGAGAGCCGGATGCACTTCCGAGCTCAGGCGCAGCCCCTTCTGGCGGGCTTGCAACTCGAAGGGCCGGAGCGTTTCCTCGATCGCTTCGCGGAGACGGAACTCCATCGACTCCAGCTCGAATCTGCCGGCCTCGAGCTTGGAGCAATCCAGGATGTCATTGAGGATCGACAGCAGAGAGGTCGCCGAGGATTTCACCACCGTGAGAAATTCCCTCTGTTGGGCGTTCAGGTCGGTATCGAGCACCAACTCGGTCATGCCGATTACGCCGTTCATGGGGGTGCGAATCTCGTGGCTCATGTTCGCCAGGAACTCGCTCTTGGCCTGGCTGGCCGCTTCCGCCGCCTCCTTGGCCCTTTTCATCTGCTGTTCGGCTCGTTTCCGGTCGCGGATGTCGACGAAGCTCTCGATGAAGATCGTTTGGCCTCGCCGCACCATGGGATAGACGCACTTCAGAACGGGGATCTCGCCTCCGCCGGAAGTCAGCAGGGTGCGTTCGGACTGGTCCACGCTGCGGCCCAGGTCGTTGATCGGGCAGCGGCCGTCTCCACCGGGGCAAATGACCGAGCGGCATGTCTGGCCCACGACTTCTTCCCGCGTCTTTCCGATCATTTGCGCCGCGTGCCGGTTGATATCCAGGATCCGATAGTCGCGCGGGTCCACGGCCATGATGCCTACGGGGAGCGATTCGAACAGAGTCTTGAGGTAGCGCTCCTTTTCTTCCACCTCCGCCCGCGCCGCTTCGAGCTCCGCCACGATCTCCGCCGCGTAGGCGTTGGCCTCCGCCACCTTCTCCGCCTGCAAGCGCAGCCGCTGGTTCTCCTCGCGCAGACGCTCGATCTCCTGCTGAGCGCCGTCGGATTCGAGCGAGGAGGAAGGCGGCGTCATATCAAAATGTCACGGTCGGGATCTGACCCATCCGGATGGCCGCGGATGCCAGCCCTCCAAAGACCACTCCGGGCCGCAGCACGGATAGCGGTTCACTTTGCGGCGGAGCGCTGCAAACTCCCTCGACGCAGTTGGAGCACACCTCGACCCTGCCTCCCGCGGCCACGATCGAATCGAAGAGTTGCCCCACGGGCTGAAACCCCGGCGCCCCCGGCTCGTTGCCTTCCGATGGCAAGGCCCAGCGGGCGCCATCCATCACCAGAAAAAGCGTCACGGGCATGCCGCATGCACATGCCGCCAAAGCCGCGGCGAATCCCAGGGTCGCGCGCCGCGCGTCCTCCGGGCCGGAGCAGATAATGATTTGGAGTCCCTGCTTCTCATTCATTCGCGCACCTCAAATCAGCAACGTGGACCCCGAGCTCTGGGCGGCATCCAGAAAGGTAGCAGCTCCTCCAAACTCGATCCCTTCGAGCATCTCTTCCCGTGTCAGGCCCAGTACTTCCATGGAAGTCTGGCAGGCCACCATGCGGACCCCCATTTCTCTGGCCAGCAGGACCAGGCTTCCCAGAGACTCGACGTGGCCCTTCCGCAGCAACCGGTTGAAGAACGGCCGTCCCAGGCCCAGCAGGTTCCATCGCGACAGTCCCAGCCGCCCGGGCCCGGCAGGCATCATCACGGTCAGGAGGCGCTCCAGGAACCCCTTCCCTCGCATGCTGCTCCTGCGCCTAACCGCCGCCAGCCCCCAAAAAGTGAAGAACATGGAGACGGCCATCCCCATGGCGGCGGCGGCCGTGGCGATCATGAAGGCCGTCAGCAGCTTATCCATCTCGCCGCTGAAGGCGATGATGGTGATTCCCTGGCGGCTGCGGGCTTGCGCCCGCGACAGCTCCGCGACCTGCGACTCGATTTTCCGCAAGCGGGTTGCCGTTTCGCGGACCGTGGCCTCGCTGGGCGCTTCGGCGGGGGCGTCCAGCAGATCAACGCCACTCATCGGCTCCCGCCCCCAGCTTCTCGATGACCGCCTGCTGCACCGGCCCATCGTGGAATTCCACCAACCGGTGTCCCAGGCGCCTGACCCAGGCTTCCAGATCCGCCTTGAAGGCCGGATCGCTCGCTTCCACTCGCAACCGGTCCCCGCATGCCATCGTCTTCACCGTCTGACTGATCTTGACGATGGGCATGGGACACCGCAGCCTGGTGCAATCCAACGTCACCTCCGGCACGGCACACCTCCCGGACAAGCGACCGCGTGTCGCGCTGCCTCGTCCAATTAACTCATCGGACAAACGGCGCAGTTTCGTACCAGCCTGCCCGCAAAAAGTCGTACCCCACGCCGCGGGGCCGGGCTATAGCATTTGCTGTACACTATGACCGGCCTTGCCGGACCGTGACATGCCCGCTCCCGCCCGCACTGTAGCCTTCGACATCCTCCGCAAGGTCGATGGCGGGGGCTACGCATCCGAGCTTTTGCTTTCCCGCTGCGCCGCCCTCGACTCCCGCGACGCGTCGCTGGCCTCGGAGATCGTCTTCGGCGTACTGCGCTATCGCGCGCAGCTCGACTATCTCATCGAGCTTTATGCCGGGCGGCCGGCGAAGCTCGACGGAGAGGTGCGCGCGGCCCTGCGTATGGGCATCTACCAGTTGCGTTACCTGGACCGTATTCCACCCCACGCCGCCGTGGCCGACAGCGTGGAGCTGGTCAAGCGGGCGCGCAAGCGTTCCGCGGCGGGCCTGGTCAACGCCGTGCTGCGCCGCGTAAACCGCGACGCCGTCCGCTGGCCCAGCCGCGAGATCGAGCTCTCCTGCCCGGAATGGCTGCTGGCCCGCTGGGAGAGCAGCTACGGCGCCGAAGCGGCAGCGGGAATCGCGCGTGCCGCGCTCGAGGAGCCGCGCAAGGACACGCGCGGCGGCCGGAGGCAGGACATCGGCGCGCAATCGATCGTCCCGCTGCTCCGCCTCTCCGGCGGCCAGACGTTTCTCGACCTCTGCGCCGCTCCCGGCAATAAGACCGCGCAGGCCCTGGAATCCGGCGTCCGCGCCATCGCCTGCGATCTGCACTATCAACGCGTGGCGCAACTGAAAGGCATCACCGCCAACCTGGTGGTCCTCGATGGAACGCGCCCGCTGCCCTTCGCACGCACGTTCGAGCGGATCCTGGTGGACGTCCCATGCTCCGGCACCGGCACGCTGGGGCGCAATCCGGAAATCAAGTGGCGGCTCGCCGCGGCCGATCTCGACCGCTTGCATACCCTGCAAGCCGCGCTGCTGGCGAACGCGCGGGCGGCGCTCTCCCCTGGCGGCCTGCTGGTCTATTCGACCTGCTCGCTGGAACCGGAAGAAAACGAAGCGGTGGTGTCCGCCGTTCCGCCCGCGCTGGTGGTGGAGACTATGCGCCGCCTTCCCGGCCGCGATCCGGGCGACGGTTTCTACGCGGCTGTGATAAAATCGGAAAAGCCCACAAATGATTGAAATCGTTCCCTCAATTCTGTCGGCGGACTTCGCCCATTTGGCGGATGAGATCGCGCGTGTCGAGCGCGGCGGGGCCCGCATTCTCCATCTGGATGTGATGGACGGGCACTTCGTGCCCAATCTGACGATAGGGCCGCCGGTGGTCGAGAGCGTGCGAAAGACTACGCGTCTGCACCTTGATGTTCACCTCATGATCGAGAGTCCGGAGCGCTACGCCGCCGCCTTCGTCCATGCCGGAGCCAACTCCGTTTCGGTGCATTACGAAGCCTGCCGGCACCTGGATGCCACGCTCGGCCTGATCCGCGCCGAAGGGGCCATGGCCGGCATTGTGCTCAACCCGGCGACGCCCGTGGCGGTGCTGGAGGATGTACTGGAAGTGGCGGATTACGTGCTGTTGATGAGCGTGAATCCAGGATTCGGCGGACAGAAGCTGATTCCGTATGTGCTCGAAAAGGCGCGGAAACTGGACAGGTTGCGCCGGGAGAAGAAGTTAGCGCTGCCCATAGAAATCGATGGCGGCGTTCACCTGGAGAACCTGGGGGAAGTGGTGCGTGCGGGGTGTGACTGGATCGTCACAGGGTCGGCGATCTTTCACAGTTCCGACCCGGAAGCTACGGTGCGGGAAATGCAGGAGATCGCAGCCCAAGCCACCGCGGTGAAGGTATAGCGGCGGCGCAGTTACCCGGAGTGGCGCCGTCATGTTATAGGGTGAGTATTCATTATGGTTAAGAAAGCCGTTAGTTTTGCCGCTGTGCTCGCTATGTTCGCGGTGGTGACCATATCGTCGGGGTGCCGCAAACATAAGTACGACAACCCCATCACCAAAGACACGCAGCAGCCCGATAAAGTTCTGTTCGATGCGGCGGTCGACGATATCGAGCACAGCCGGTTCGAGAGGGCGCGGCTCACGCTGCAAACTCTCATGAACACGTACGACACCAGCGAGTATCTCGCCAAGTCCAAACTGGCCATTGCCGATAGCTGGTTCCGCGAAGGCGGCTCCAACGGCTTCGCGCAGGCGGAAGCGGAGTACAAGGACTTTATTCTGTTCTACCCCACCATGGAGGAATCGGCCGAGGCGCAGGAGAAGATCTGCAAGATGCAGTACCAGCAGATGGACAAGAGCGACCGCGACCCGTCACACACGCTGCGCGCCGAAGAGGAGTGCAAGCAGGTGCTGCTGCAGTTCCCCAACAGTAAGTTCGCTCCCGAAGCGCAGCAGATGCTGCGCAACGTCCAGGAGGTGCTGGCCGATTCGGAATACAAGGTAGGAACCTTCTACCAGCGCAAGGGCAGTTTCCCCGCGGCGGCCAATCGTCTGCAGACCCTGGCCGACCAGTTTCCGTTGTATAGCCGTGCCGACGAGTCTCTGTGGCAAGCCGCTGAAGCGTGGCACCGCATGGGCGACCGCTTCGAGAGCCGCGAGGCCGGCGACTACACCAAAATCGTCCGCGATTATCCGCTGAGCGTGCACGCCGGCGAGGCCAAGGCCAAGCTTGCGGAGATGAAACGGCCCGTGCCGGAGGCCGACCCCGTGGCCTACGCGCGCATGAAGTACGAGGCGGAGAACGTGGGCAAACGCAGCCTGCTGGGGAAGGTGTGGGGACCCTTCGGCCAGCATCCCAACATGGGCCGGGCGGCGAAATCGGGTAGCCCGCAGATGACCGGCTTGCGTCCCACCATTCCGGTAAGCGTTCCGGCCGCCGCCGCCGGGGCTTTGGGCGTTGTGGGCACTACCGGAGTCACGGCCGAGGTGGCCAAAGACCCCTCCGTGCTCGACACGAACCCCGATGCGCGCACGCCGGGGGCCGCGGCCGCCGCGGCGGAGACCGCTGCCCCGGCTCCGATCCATGCCGTGACGCGCACCGGAGTCGATCTCAACACCGCTACTGAAGCGGAACTGGCGAAGTTGCCTGGGGTGGGCAAGGCGGGAGCGAAGCGGATCCTCCAGCGGCGGCCCTACGTTTCCGTGCAGGACCTGATCCGCGCCGGCTTCTCGCAAAAGACCATCAATCAGCTCAAGCCGGTGCCTGCGGGCTCGGCGCCGCCGCCCTCGGAAAAATGAGCCGCATCCTGCTGGTGGACGACAGCCCGCACGCCCAGCGCATGGGCGAGCGCATCCTGAGCGACGAGGGGTACGAAGTCGTCACCGTCAGCAATGCGGATTCCGCCCTGATCCGTCTGGCCGATGTGGACCCCGACGTGGTGCTGGCCGATACCGTGATGCCCGGCCGCACGGGCTACGAAATCTGCCAGTACCTCAAAATGAGCCCGCGCCACCGCCACGTGCGCGTGATCCTCACCGCGGGCGTGCTGGAACCGCTCGATGAAGTGCACTCGCAGCGTGTGGAAGCCGATGGCATCCTGAAGAAGCCCTTCGAAGCGAGCGCCCTGCTGGCCGCCGTGAAACCGCTGGCGGAAGCGGCCGCGAAGGACCGCGCGGAGAGCGCGGCGCAGCCGGGAACGGCCGCCGCGGCCCCCGAGGCGAAAGTGCCCGCCGCGCCCTTCGTCGCCGTGGTGGACGCCGAACACGTGCGCGCCGCCGTGACCGTGGCGCTCGATGCATCCATGGAAACGATGGTGGAGGAGATTGCGCGCCGCGTGCTCTTCGCGCTCCGCCCCCAGCATCCCGATGCGCATCCTGCCGAGGGTGCTACCGCGCCGCTCCAGCCCGAGGCCCCCCAACCCGCGCCGCCGCCGCCGGCCGCGCCCCGCTTCGAGTCCGTGCGCCGCGTGACCCCTTTGCGCCTTCGCTCCGGTTCCATGCTCGGATTGCAGATCAGCCGCCCCGAGCCCGAAGCGCCGGCCGCGGAGCCGGAGCCCGCGCCCGAAGGCCAGCCGCCTGCCCACCCTACGGACTGAACTATGCCCGACAATACCTTTGACGTTGTCTCCAAAATCGAAATGCCTGAGGTGCTCAACGCCGTGCAGCAGGCGCTCAAAGAGGTCCACCAGCGGTACGACCTCAAGGACTCCCACTCCGCCATCGAGCTCAACGAGAAAGAAAACAAGATCGTGCTCGCCAGCCAGGACGAGTTCAAGCTCAAGGCCGTGGTGGACATCCTGGAGTCCAAGCTGGTCAAGCGCAAAGTGCCCCTCAAGGGATTGTCCTTCGGCGAAATCATTCCCGCCGCCGGCTCCACGGTGCGGCAGGAAATCGCGCTCCAACAGGGCATCACCACGGAGAAGGCGCGCGAGATCGTCAAGAAGATCAAGGACAGCAAGCTCAAGGTGCAGGCCTCCATCCAGGGCGATTTCGTGCGCGTGGCCGGGCGCGACCGCGACACGCTCCAGACGGTGATCAAGCTGCTGCGCGAGACCGATTTCGGGATCGACATGCAGTTCATCAACTATCGCACCAACTGACTGTGCCGCGGCGCATCGAATCGCACCGGGTTGCCGGCGCCGCAGGCCGCCTGGAGTGCCTGCTGGAAGAACCGGAGGGCGCGCCGCCACGCCTGGCCGCCGTGCTGTGCCATCCGCATCCCCTCTATGGCGGCACCATGCACAACAAGGTGGTCTATCGCATGGCGCGCGGCTTGCGCCACACCGGCATCGTGGTATTGCGATTCAATTTTCGCGGGGTGGGGCAAAGCGAGGGCACGTACGGGCACGCGGCCGGAGAAATCGAGGACGCCCGCGCCGCCCTCTCCTGGCTGCGCGAGCGATATCCCGCGCTGCCATTCGCCCTGGCAGGCTTCTCCTTCGGCGCGCGCGTGATTGCCGAGCTCGGCTGTTCCACGGATGGCGCGCGCTGGCTGCTGGCCGCGGGATTCTCCACGCAACAGGGCAGCGCGGGGTTTCTCGAAACGTGCGGCGCGCCGAAGGTATTCCTCCAGAGCACACACGACCAGTACGCGCCGCGCGGCGAGTTCGAAGCGCTGTATGCCAGAGTCGCGGAACCCAAGCGCCTGGTGTGGATCGAAGCGGGCGATCACTTCTTCGACGGGGCGCTGGACGCGCTGGAGGAAAGAGTGCGAGAAGTGGCCGCGGGCTGATCGGCTTCGGGGCCTCTCATTCGGCGCGCAGGGCCACGGCGGGATCGGCGCGGGTGGCGCGGCGCGCCGGCAGATAACAGGCCAGCAGGGCGATGGCGAGAGCGGCGGAGGCAACAGTGGCGAAGGTCAGCGGATCGGCCGCGCTCACCTCGTAGAGCAGGCTGCGCAGCACGCGCGCGAGCGCCAGCGCACACACCACGCCGATCGCCACGCCGCCCGCCGCCAGTTTCACGCCCTGCCCGAGCACCAGGCGCAGCACGTCGCACGGCGTGGCGCCAAGGGCCACCCGCATGCCAAATTCGTGCGTCCGCTGGTTCACCGAATAGGAGACCACGCCGTAGGTTCCGATGGCCGCCAGCGCGACGGCCAGCAGGGCGAACAGGCCTACCAGGAAGAGCGTGAAACGGGGCGTGGACACCGACGCGTCGGCGATCTGGTGCATGAGGCGGACGTCGGCGATAGCCAGCGCGGGATCGAGGTCGCCCACGGTATGACGCACGGCGGCGGCCAGCGGGGCCGGATCGGATTTCGCACGCACGGCAATCGTCATCACGGCGAAGCCGAACGGCATCTGCCGCAAAGGCCACCAGAAGGCGGGCGCCGCGGCGCTCTTTTCCGGAGTGTCCTTCACGTCGCCCACCACGCCCACAATGGTGCTCCAATCCTTGTCTTTCGGATGATCTTCGAAGAAGTTGATGCGTTTGCCGATGACATCTTCGCCAGGCCAATACCGCTGCGCCATGGCCCGGTTGACGATCAAGACCTGCGGGGTTTCGGCGGCGTCGGCATCGGTGAAAAACCGCCCGCGGAGAAGCGGAATGCCGAGGGCGCGAAAATAATCGGGGCTGGCGGCGTGGTAGCGCGCGTGAAAGTGCTCGTTCGGCGGAGGCTGCTTGCCTTCGATCTGGAAGCCGCCCAGATTGTCGTCGTAGCCGGTCCAGGGAAGGTCGGTCCCGAGGCCGGCGGCACCCACCGCCGGAAGAGAGCCGAGCCGGGCGGCAAGCTGGTCGTAAAAGCGCCTCAAGGACTTGCGGGTGCCGTACGTCTCCTCGGGAAGCGCGATGCCCGCCGTGAGAACCTGTTCGGGGTGGAAGCCGGGATCGGCGCGCAGGAGGTTCACGAAGCTGCGCAGCATCAGGCCGGCGCCGATGAGGAGCACGCAGGCCAGGCTCACCTCGGCCACCACCAGCGAGTTCCGCAGGCGCAGATGGCGCCCGCCGCCGGTGACGCCGCGGCCGCTTCCGCGCAAGCTCTGGCGGAGATCGGGACGCGACGCCTGGAGTGCGGGCACCAGGCCGAAGAGAATGCCGGTCGAGAGCGCGACCACCAGCGTGAACGTGAAGACGGCCGCGTTGACGTGAATGTCGTGCCCGCGCGGGAAGCCGCCGGGCAGCATGGCGGCCAGCGCCTTGACGCCCAGGGTGGCGACGATGGCGCCGGCGGCGCCGCCCAGCACGGAGATGAGCGCGCTTTCGGTGAGCATCTGGCGGACCAGGCGGGAGCGCGCCGCGCCCAGCGCCAGGCGCACGGCGATCTCCTGCTGCCGCCCGGTGGCCCGCGCCAGCAGCAGGTTCGCCGCATTGGCGCAGGCGATCAGCAGCACCAGCGCCACCGCGCCCAGCAGCACCATCAGCAGACGCGGGGCAGTGCCCACGATTTCCCTATACAACGGAATCACCAGGACGCGCCAGCCGCGGTCGTTGTCGGGATGCTCGCGCGCCAGTTGCGCCATGATGGCATTCATTTCCGCATCGGCCTGCGTGGGCGGCACTCCGCTCTTCAGCCGCCCGATGCCCTCGATGTAGTGTGAGCCGCGCTGGTTGGGATTGCCTTCAAAGGTGAACGGCCACCACAGGTCCACGGTATCGCCGTAGACTACCGGCCGATACTCATTGCCGGGATGCCGCATTTCGGGCGGCATCACGCCCACCACGGTGAACGGCCGCCCGTCCAGCAGGAGCTTCCGGCCGAGGATGCCGGAGTCGGCGCCGAAGCGCGCGCGCCACAGCCGGTGGCTCAGGATGGCCACGCGTTCGTTGCCCGGCAACTCGTCGCGCGTGTCGAATTCCCGGCCGCGCAGCGGACGCAACCCGAGCACGCGAAAATAGCCGGAGCTGACGCGGAAGCCGGTAAGCCACTCCGGCTCGCCCGTGCCGGAGAGCTGCATATCGGCGCGGCTCATGACGGCCATGGAGCCGAACGAGCGATTGCGCGCGCGGAAATCGAGGAAGTCGAATGCGTTGACCGGGAACTTCGGGTACGCCGCACTGCTCAGGAAGAAGCGGACGATGCGATTCTGCTCCGGGTAGGGCAGGGGCCGCAGCAGCACGCCCTCGATGGCGCTGAAGATGGCGCTGTTGGCGCCGATGCTGAGCGCCAGGGTGAGGACGATCACCGCCGCGAATCCGGGACTGCGGCCGAGCGTGCGGCAAGAGTAGCGCAGGTCGTACCAGAAGGTCTCCAGCAAAGCGGTGCGGCGCATATCGCGGCATTCCTCCTCTATATAAGCAAGGCCGCCGAGGCCGCGCAAAGCGGCGCGGCGCGCCTGTTCTGGCGGCATGCCGGCGGCGATGTTTTCCTCCGTCTGCCGGTCCAGGTGGAAGCGCAGCTCGCGGTCGAGCTCGCGCTCCACGCGGCCCCTGCGCATCAGCGACCGGAGCCACAGGCGGACGATGTCGAACCAGCGCGCCATGGCGATGCTCCTAAACCGTGCGGATGACCAGGCGCACGGCGTCGGACAGGCGCTCCCATTGCGCCAGCTCCCGTTCGAGCTGCGCGCGCCCGGCTCTTGTCAGCGCATAGAATTTGGCCTCGCGGCCGGTTTCGCTGGCGCGCCATTCGGCGCGGATCCAACCTTGCTGTTCCAGGCGGTGGAGCGCCGGGTAGAGCGCGCCCTGCGTCACTTGCAGGACCTCGTTACTCACTTGCTGGATGCGTTTGGCGATGGCCCAGCCGTGCTTCGGCTCGAGCGAGATCGTCTTCAGAATCAGGAGGTCCAGAGTGCCCTGAATCAGGTCGGAGGATTTGCTCATGATGCCTAAGCCATCGACAATCGTTACCTAAGTAACTTACAATGGATGGCCGGCGGGAGTCAAGAGCCAATGGAGTAGGCCGCCCCGCTCTAATTCGCGTCCGGCGGAGCTTCCTCCACCGGTCCGAACTTCTTCAGCAGCTCGCCGATCTTCGAGGCGTCGCCCACGGCGATGATCTGCACGTTGCCGAGCGGGATGTACTTCTTCGCCACTCGCTGGATATCGTCCGCGGTCACGGCCGAAACCTTGGCGGCGTAGGTGTCCCAGTAATCCTCCGGGAAGCCGTATTCGCGCTGCGTCATCCAGCTCCCGAGCACGCTCCCCGAGCGTTCCAGGCCGAGCACGAAGCTGGCCACGATCGCGCTCTTGGCGTCGTCCAACTCGCCCGCCGGGACCGCCCGGTCGCGGATATCGCCGAACTCTTTGAGCAGCTCGGCCAGCGCCGGCTCGGTCACCTCGGTGCGCACCGACGTATTGGCGCCGAAATAATTGAGCGTGTGCGAGGCGCTGAAGAACGATCCGATGCCGTAGGTGTAGCCCTTCTCCTCGCGGATATTCCGGAACAGCCGCGAGGAGGGTCCCGCGCCGAGCACCTGATTCAGCACCATGCAGGGGATGTAGTCCGGGCTGGTGCGGTCAATGGCGAGGTTCGCCACAAACAGCATCGTCTGTACGGAGTTGGGCCGCGGGATCAGGTAGACCTTTTTCTCGGCGATGGGCGCCGGAAGCGGCAGCGCGGCACGCTCCATCGGTCCACCCTTCCATTCGCCCAGCGCCTTATCCAGCTTGGCCACGGCCTGCTGCGGGGTGATGTCCCCGGCAATGCCGGCCCATTCCCCGGAGGGCACGTAATACTTCTTGTAGTGCGCGATCAGGTCGTCGCGCGTGATCTTGCCCAGCGACTCCACCGTCGGGCGGGTAAAGCGGCGCGCGTCGCCAGGGTAGAGGACCTTCATGAGGCGCTCGTTCGCCAGAGAACCCGGCTGGGACTTGCTCTGTTCGATGGCGGCCCGCTGCCGGGTCTTCCACTTGTCGAGCTCGTCCTGCGGGAAGGTGGGGTTGAGCAGCTCGTCGGTGAGGATGGCCAGCGCGGCGTCGAAGTTTTCGGTGAGAGCGCTCACCGCGACGAAGCCGTTCTCCGCACCCACATTGATCGCTACCGTGGCGCCGAGATCGGCTGCGGCGTCGGCGATGTCTTTCGCGGAACGGGTCTTGGTCCCGAGCTGGATCAGGGCCGCGGTGGCCGTGGCCACGCCCGGCAGTCCTTCAGGATCGCGCAGGTCGCCGGAGGGAATCGTCATGCGGAACGTGATGGTGGGCACGCGGTGGCTCTCCACTACGAGCAGTTTCGCGCCGTTGGCCAGCTTGCGCTCCACCGCCCGCGGCAGCTTCACCGCCAGCACGGAGTTCGACACCGGCGCCTTATTAAGACGGACCACGCCCTTCAGGGACTGCGCGGGCTGCCCCTGCGGCGGCGTCTGCGCGGCTGCGAGGGCCGCGATCGCGAATAAGAGCACGAATCGTTTTCTCATGGCAGTCTCCTCATTTCTCCAGCTTGGGCGCGGGCGGCGGCGCGGCGGGCGGCGCCCCTGCCGGGATGCTGACGACGACGACGCGGTTGGCGGTCCGCAAGTATTTCTGGGCGGCTTTTTGGATGTCGGCCGCGGTGACGGCCAAGCGCTTCTCGGATGCCGTGTTGATGCGGTTGGGATCGTTGAACAGAGCCGTGTCGTCGGCCAGCGTGATGGCCGTATTGAGCGCGCTCTCCCGTGAGGTAACCATGCCCCGGCGAATCCCCGTGCGGGCGCGTTGCAACTCCCGATCGGTGACCGGCTCGGCGTTCAGTTTGGCGATTTCCTCGGTGATCAGGTTCTCCACGTCCTGCGGGTTCTTTCCGGGCCGCACCAGGGCGATCACCTGAAACTTGGACGGTCCGGCCCGCCCATCGACACCGCAGAACACCTGCACCGCGACTTCCTTCTCCTTCACCAGCTTCTGGTACAGGCGCGAGCTCTGCCCGCCGCCCAGAATCGATGTCGCCACCGAGAGCGCCACGCCGTCGGCGTCGGTCACGGCGGGAATGCGGTACGCCATATCGATGCGCGGCACGCGCGCCAGCTTGTCGTCGATCTTATATCGCCGCTCCTCTTTCTTCTCCGGCTCGGAGAGGTCCACCGGCTTGGGCGCTTCTTGCCGCGGAATGGCGCCGAAGTACTTCTTCACCTTGGCCAGCGTCTCCTTGGTGTCCAGATCGCCCGCCAGCGCCAGGACCGCGTTATTGGGCGCGTAATACGTCTTGAAGAACTGCTGCACGTCCGCCACCGACGCGGCGTCCAGGTCGGCCATCGAGCCGATCACCGAGTGGTGGTAGGCGAAGTTGTCATACACCAGCTCGTCCATCTTCTCGAAGGTCTGGCCGTAGGGCTGGTTGTCCACGCCCAGGCGCCGCTCCTCCTTGACCGCCTGCCGCTGGTTCTCCAGGTTGTCCTTGGTGATGGCCAGTGAGTGCATGCGGTCGGCCTCCATGAACAGGCCGAGGTCGAGCTGGTTCTTGGGCATCACTTCGAAGTACACCGTGCGGTCGTTGTTGGTGGTGCCGTTCATGCTGCCGCCCTTGGTGAAGACGAGGTAGAAGTGCTCGCCGGGGCCCACGTTTTCCGAGCCCTTGAACATCATGTGCTCGAACAGGTGCGCGAACCCGGTGCGCCCCTGGCGCTCGTCCCGGGAGCCGACCTTATAACTGACGGCGATGCCGTATACGGGCGCGAAATGGTCTTCGGCGATGATCACCCGAAGCCCGTTGTCGAGAGTCGTGTCGGTGAATTTCACCGGCGGCAGCTTTGAGGGGGCCTGCTGGGCAAAGGCCATCCCCGTGGCGGCCAGCAAGACCGCAACAAATGGTTTCAAGGAACCTCCTTCTGTGTGTCTAACCAGTATAGCGGCAATTTCCGACCGCTGGCTCCCGGATCGCCGCTACTGGATTCCGCCCTCCCGTTGTGCCATGCTGAACGGTTCCTATGGACATCATCACGGGCAATGTGGGATGGATCGAAGTGATATGCGGGCCGATGTTCTCGGGCAAGAGCGAGGAGTTGATCCGCCGCCTGCGCCGCGCCATGATCGCGCGCAAGCGCGTGGAGGTGTTCAAGCCGGCCATCGACAACCGCTACTCGGACGACGAAATCGTCTCCCACGGCGACCTGCGCATGCATTCGCAGGTGATCGATTCCGCCGCCGATATCACCGCGCGCATCGACTGGCGCTCGGAAGTGGTGGGCATCGACGAAGCCAACTTCATGGGCCCGCAACTGGTGGAGGTGGCGCAGCGCCTGGCCGACAGCGGCAAGCAGGTGATCGTCTCGGGCCTCGACACCGACTACCTGGGCCGCCCGTTCGCCCCCATTCCCGACCTGCTGGCGCTCTCCGAATCGATCACCAAGACGCTGGCCATCTGCGTGCGCTGCGGCAACCCCGCCAAGCACACGCAACGCCTGCGCGGCTCCGACGACCTGATCGTGGTGGGCGCCTCGGACATGTACGAAGCCCGCTGCCGCCGCTGTTTCGAGCCCGGGATACCCAAGCAGACCGAGATGGAGTTCGTCAAAGCGAAGGTGCACGGCTCGGAAGCGGGGGCGAAAGCCTAATTCGGTGACAGGCTACGAAACCCCTAAACTGCGGGGGTTTCGGAGCCAGCCCCCGAATTAGGTCAGAAATTGAAACGCAGGCCCATCTGGATCAACCTCTGATCGCGCCCGCCAGTGGCGGCGTTGGGCGAGGGCGTCAGGATGGCTCCCGTGGCGTCGACCTTGGCTGTCGTGTTCAGCGAGATGACGTTCAGCGTGTTCGTGAGATTCGTCGATTCGGCCAGAAATTCGAAGCTCCGCTTTTCGCCCACCTGGAACAGGCGCGAATAGCGCGCGTTCAACTCGAAGACAGCCGGTGCGCGCACGGTATTGCGGCCGATGAACAAGGGCCGTTGGAAGGCGGTCCCTTCCGTCGGATCGCCATTCAGAATCTGGTTGCTGCCGATGTTGAACAAGTCGCCCGACGCGGCTACCAGGCCGATCGAAAGGCGGTTGTGATTCACCAGGTAATGGGCCGCGCCCTTGCCGCTGAATTCGGGCATGAACACGCCAGTCATATTGAACGTGTGGCGCTTGTCGGTGAGCGAGTTGGCGCGGTCGCGCGCCCGGTTGCTGGGATCGGACAGGAGGAAGTTACCGCTGTCGATGTTATTCTGTTCCGGTGCGTCGTCAATGGCATGCGACCAGGTGTAAGTCGCATAGAATTCGTAGCCCTTCGACAGGCGCTTATTCAGCGTGATGTTAGCGCCGTTGTAATTGGAGTGTCCCACCGATTGCACCGCAAGTATGTTGGCGAAGCCGGGAAACACCCGCGCCGTGGTGCTGAAGATGGGGCGGCCATCGGCCAGAAACGCCCCCGAGGGCACCAGGTTGATGTTGCTGTACACCGGAAGGCGGTTGCCGGCGGTGTGCAGATACGAGGCGCTCACGACGAAGTTCGAGCTCAGCTCGCGCGTCACCGAAACGGTGGCGTTATAGGAATACAGCGTGGCAAAATCGGGCGCGACCGTGGTGATATTCTGCGTGGCCAGGCTGAAGCCCGTGGGCAACGCAGTGAACACCGCGGGAAACGCGGGAGCAAAAGAGCTGCTCGGCGTAGCCGTGATGTTGAAGAATGCCGGCGAGCCGTTATTCAGCAGGGCCAGGCGGTACTGGTCGGTCTGCGGCGGGTCGTAGAAGATGCCCGTGCTGGCGCGAATGACGGTTTTCTGGTCGTGCCCCAGCCCGTAGGCCAGGCCCAAGCGCGGGCCGACGTTGTTGTTGTCGGTGCGGAAACTCTGCGAGAAAGAAAACAGAGAGTTCTTATCCGCGTTGGGCACCTGGTACAGGTCGTAGCGCAGGCCGTAAGTGAGAGTCAGGTTGCGCAGCGGCTTCCAGGTATCCTGCGCGAAGAAACCGGTGAACAGCGAGTTGTAACTGATCGACGGATTGCCGAAGGTCTGGCTGTAACTGGAGTAACCCTTGGGGGTGGCGCCGTTGACCGCGGCCAGGTAGGCGGCGATAGTGGGGAAGGTGTAAGTTGCGGCGGTGGCCGCGGTCTGGGTATCGCGCACGGCGTGGGTGCTGAAGCCCACCTTGAGGGCGTGGGCGCCGGAGTTGTAGCTGAAGTTGTCGGCGATCTCCGGAGTGGTCTCCTGGTAAACGAAGCCGGCGCCGGTGGGTCCGCCGAAGTTGGCCACGCCCGAAACCACGATGGTGGGCCCGGTCCCCGACGCCGAGAAGCGGTCCTGCTCCTGTCCGCGGTAAGCCACCTGGCCGCGCAGTTCGTTGATGGCGTGGTCGGAGACGGTCGAGACCAACTGCACCCCTCCTACATGGGAACGGTCGATGAAGTTGTAACTCTGCGACACCAGGTTGAGCCCGCCGATGGTGCCGTTGTTGAAGGGCGAATCGTTGGCGTGGTGCAGGTAGCGCACCGAGAGGCGGTTGCGCGAGTTGATGCTCCAATCGGCCTTGGCCATGTAGAAGTAGACGCTCTGCGAAAAGGGAATCGCGTTGGCGAAATCGGCCGGCAGGCCGAGCTGCGCGATGGTAGCGGCGGGCACGGCCACCACCCCGGGCAGGTCGCGCTTGACGTGCTCGAACGCGCCGAAGAAGAACACCTTGTCGCGCACCAGGCGCCCGCCGCCGTCGGCGGAATAGGCGTTGACGTCGATCTCGGGCGTCGGTGTGGTTGCCGCCAGCAGCTTGGGCCGGGCGTTGAAATCGGTGCGGCGGAAAAAGTACGCCGCGTCGCCGTGGTAGTCGTTGCCACCGGATTTCGTGATGGTGTTGAACACCGCGCCCACGGTGTTGCCGAACTCCGGAGCGAAGCCGTTGCTCACCGTCTGGACCTCCTCCACGTACGTGTCGGAGATGGGAATCAGGCGGATGCCGCCGCGGTCGCTTTCCGTGTTGTTGCTGCCGTCGATCTGGTAGTTGATGCGCCCGTTGAAGCCGTTGGCGTTGATCTTGCGCGGCACTCCGAACTCGGTGTTGGCGCGCCCGCTGACGTTGGGCTGGAACAGGATGAAGTTATAAGGATTGCGCGAGACCAGCGGCAGGTTGCGCACCGTGTTGTTGTCCAGCGTGCTGCCGAGGCTGGTGCGGTCCGGGTCGGTGATGGCCGCCGCTGCCGTCACCTCCACCTGGGTCGTCGTGCCCGCCACCTGCAGAGGGACGTCCACGGTGACAGTGGCGCCGGCGTTCAGCACGATGCCCGCGCTCTTGGCGGCTGCAAATCCGGCGGCCTGGACCGCAAGATCGTAGGTGCCGAGCGGGAGCAGGCTGAAGCGGTACAAGCCGCCATCGCCGGTTTTGACGGATTGCTTGAATCCCGTCGCCGTGTTGGTGATCTCGACCGTAGCGCCCGACACCGCCGCGCCCGTGGCGTCGCTGACGGTCCCCGTGATTTCGCCGTTCACCGCCGCCGCCTGTCCGTAGCAGCGCGGCAGCAACGCAACTCCCAGTGACAAAAACAATACGAACGTTCGGACAACGCGACCCATGTAAGCCTCCCAAAGCTTGATTGACGCGATCGTTTGTCTATTAGACAGGCCGCGAGCCGATTGGTTTCAAACATCGGCCCGCCGGCGGTTTTGTGAAGAAACTCACCGTGTAAACAGTCTATCCCTGCACGCGCCGCTCCATGCCCCGCCAGAAGGCCTCGCGCAACTCGCGCTTGATGATCTTCCCGGTGCCGGTCTTGGGCAGGGGATCTCCGGTGAAGCGGAAGCGGCGCGGCATTTTGAATTTGGCGATGCGGCCTTCCAGGTGCGCGGCGAGCTGCTCTTCGCTCAACTCGTGGCCGGGCTTGAGCACAACCAACGCCGCCGGCACCTCGCCCCATTGCGGATCGGGCGCGGCAACCACGGCGCATTCGAGCACCGCGGGATGCGCGAAAATGGCGCGCTCCACTTCGATGGACGAGATGTTCTCGCCGCCGCTGATGATGATGTCCTTCTGGCGGTCCACGATATGGATGTAGTTCTCGTCGTCCCACACGCCCATGTCGCCGGTGTGCAGCCAGCCACCTTCGATCACCGAGGCGGTGGCCTTCTGCTCCTTGAAGTAGCCGTCCATAACCAGGTCGCCGCGGATGACGATTTCGCCGATGGCCTGGCGGTCGCGCGCCACGTCGCGCATGTGCGGGTCCACCACGCGGATTTCGCAGCCGGGCAGCGGCCAGCCGGCCATGGACTGGTGGTTCAGGCGGTCCTCCTCGTCGGCGTAGACCACCGTGCTCTTGGCGCGGCCGGAGGTGGCCACCGGGGAGGTTTCGGTGAGCCCGTAGCCGGCCTGCACGCGGCAGTGAAACGCGGCCTCCAGGCGCGCGGTGAGCTCGGGGGAGCAGGCGGCGCCGCCGATCATGATCTCGCGCAGGCTCGAGGTATCGAAGCTCCCGACCGCGGGACAGTTCAGCAGCGCGTTGGCCATGGTGGGGACCACCGCCATGCCCGTGGCCTTCTCTTCCTGGATCAGCCGCAGCACCTGCACCGGCTCGAAGCGCCGCACCATGACCTGCCTCAGCCCGTTCATGGTCGAGGAGTGGGGCCGCCCCCAGCCGTTGGCATGGAACAGGGGAATGGTGTGCAGTTCGACGGCATTGTCGCTGGGGGTGAAGGTGGCGGCCACGTACAGACCGTGCAGGTAGAGCGTGCGGTGACTGAGCATCACGCCCTTGGGCGTGCCCGTGGAGCCGCTGGTATAGAATAGCTCGGCGATGGCGTTCTCGTCGATGGAGAAGGGATCGGGGCGCGCCGCGCGGCCCCGCGCCAGCAGGTCCTCATATGGCTGGCCGATTTCCACGTACCGTTCGATTCCCGGGCACGCCTGGCGAAGCTGCTCCACCACCGGCACGAAATCGCTTTCGAAGATCAGGATGCGCGCTTCGGCGTGGTTGAGGATGGCGGTGAGCTCCCCGGTGGTGAGCCGCACGTTGAGCGGCATGACGATGGCGCCCGCCAGGGGCACGCCGAAATAGCCCTCGAGGAGCTGGTTGTTGTTGAAGCTGAGGTAGGCCACGCGGTCTCCGGGGCGTATGCCCTCGGAGAGCAGGCCGGCGGCCAGGCGCTCGCAGCGTTCGCCAAACTCGGCGTAAGTATGGCGCGAGTCGCCGGAAACGATGCCGATCTTCTTGCCGTAAAGATCGACACCCCGGTACAGGAAGCGGAGCGGCGTCAGGGGAAAATGCATGACCTGCGATTGTACAACACGCGGGCGGCGCAAAAAGAAACCCGGCGGGAGGGTTTGCCTGCCGCCGGGCCGCGTCGTTCCAATTTGACCCTGTATGAGTAACTTCCTGGTCCCCTTCCGATCGGGGCGCGGGTCCATTCCACTATATCACTGAATCGCGGCTTTTTTGATGTATTGATGTACTGATGTAGTCGAGGCGCGGAAAACGGTTCGCCAGGTACTCGTTGCCCTGCATCTGGATCTGCTGTGGATCCGGCCCCTGGCCGGTGGGCGGCATATCGCCGTAAAACGCGTACAGGCTCTCCACCACGTCCATGCCGGAAGTGACCTGGCCAAAGGGAGCGAAGCCCTGGCGGTCGAGCGCCGCGCTGTTGTCCTTGAGGTTGATGAACAACTGCGTGGTCCGCGTAGCCGGGCCGCGCATGGCGTAGGTCACCGAGCCCCTCACGTTCTTCTGTTTCACCGGATCGTCCGGCAAAGCGGTGGTCGCCCAGGTGCGGTTGGTCTGCGGATCGCCGTTGATTCCGAACTGCACGACGAACTTGCGCACCACGCGGAAGAAGCGGTCGTCATCGTAGAAGCCCGTCTTGACGAGGCTGTAGAAATGGTCCGCCCCGGCCGGCGCCCAATCGCGATGCACTTCGATTACGATCAGCCCCTTGGAAGTATCCAGGTTGACCTGGAAAACCTCGGGGGCGGACTCGCTCTTCGCGGCGGGCGGCTCTGCCTTCTTCGCGTCGTTCGCTGGAGAGCATCCGCCGAGGGCCAGGCACGCCAGCGCGCCCAAGGCCATTGCGGCTCTGCTGCGCATCAGCCTCTTAGTATGCCACGCGCGAGCGGCGCCTACGACGCCACGGCCATGGCCCGCTCGTGGTTGCGAACGTAAGCGGCCATCATGCAATCGGTGAGCCTGGTGTGCTCCTTGAGCCACCAGGCAAAGAACTCGAGCAGCAAATGCGCCGCCCCGGTCTCGCCGCTCTCGATGCGCGGCAGGAATTGCCGCAACCTCTTGCGCACGGTGTCATGCTGGCGCTTGTGCCAATCGTAGATGGGGTAATGCACCGACCGCATGAGCCGTTCCTCATGCCGGAAGTGGCGTTCGAATTCGGCGATCAAGCGCTTCAAAATCTCCTGCACCTGGGGCGCCGCGACGCCCGCGAGTATCGCCTCGTGAAGCTCGCCCGCAGCGCGAAAGATTTCCCGGTGTTCGGCGTCGATTTCGTCGAGGAACGTCGCTTCTGCCTTGCTCCACTTGAAAAGCCGCATAGCTTGATCTTAGCAGTTTTGGGAGTTTCGGGACTGAAACGCTTCAGGCTCCGCTCCGATCAGGCTTGCGGCACCGCCACGGGAGCGGGTTGCTTGTGCTTGCACTCGGCGTTGGGGCACTGCCACACGGCGCCGGCCTTGAGCCACTTCTCCACCATGTACGGGCTGCCGCATTCGGGGCACTTTTCGGCGACCGGCTTGCCCCAGGCGACGAACTTGCAGTCGGGGTACCGGTTGCAGCCGTAGAAGGTCTTGCCCTTCTTGGAACGGCGCTCGATGATCTCGCCTTCGGAGCATTCCGGACACTTCACGCCGATGGTTTTCTGCTTCACGTATTTGCAGGTGGGGTAGTTGCTGCATGCCGTGAATTCGCCGAAGCGGCCGGTCTTCAGCACCAGGTGGTTGCCGCACTGCGGGCACTTCTCGTCGAGCGGCTGGTCGGGCTTCTTCTGCGTGCCCCCGATCTGCTTGGTGGTCTTGCAGTCGGGATAGCCGGTGCACGCCAGGAACGTGCCGAAGCGGCCCTTCTTGAGCACCATGGGGCGGCCGCAGTTCTCGCAGTACTCTTCTTCGCCCTGCTCGGAAAGATCCACCTTGTCGACATCCGGCAGGTCCACGGTCAGCTCGCGCGTGTAGGTGCAGTCGGGATAACCGGTGCAGGCGATGAAGCTGCCGTGCTTGCCCCACTTGATCACCAGGGGCTTGCCGCACTTCTCGCAGATCAAGTCGGTGGGCTTCTCCATCCGCTTGATGTCGGTCATGTGCTCTTCGGCGTGCTTCAGGTCCTTATCGAAGCGCTCGTAGAACTCGCTCATGGCGGTGCGCCAGTCGAGCTTGCCCTCTTCGATCTCGTCCAGCTCCTCTTCCATCCGCGCGGTGTACTTCACCTCGAAGATATCGTCAAAACTTTCGAGCAGGAGGTCGATCACCACCATGCCCAGCTCGGTGGGCGTGAAGCGGCCGCCTTCTTTCTTGACGTACTCACGCTCCTGTATGGTGGACAGAATCGAAGCGTAGGTGGAGGGGCGGCCGACGCCGTCGGCTTCCAGGCGTTTCACCAGCGTAGCCTCGTTGTAGCGCGGCGGCGGTTCGGTGAAGTGCTGTTCCGGCCGGATGGCCTTGAACCGCAGGTGCTCGCCCTCGGCCACCGCGGGCAGGCGGTGCTTCAATTCCTCTTCTTCCTCGTCGCTCTGGTCCTTGCCTTCCTGGTAAACCTTCAGGAAGCCTTCGAACTTGAGCACCGAACCGGTGGCGCGGAACATGTAGCTCGCGCCGTTTTTCCCCTTGGCGGAGACGTCGATGGTGGTCTGGTCGTACAGGGCCGGCAGCATCTGGCAGGCCACGAAGCGGTTCCAGATCAACCGGTAGAGCTTCATCTCGTCCTCGGCCAGGTAGTGCTCCACCACTTCCGGGGCAAACGCCATGGAGGTCGGGCGGATCGCTTCGTGTGCGTCCTGCGCGCCCTTCTTCGATTTGTAGGCATTCGGGGAGTCGGGCAGGAATTCCTTGCCGTAGCGCTCCGCGATGTAGTGCCGCGCGTCGGCTACGGCATCGTCCGAAAGGCGCGTGGAATCGGTGCGCATGTAGGTGATGAGGCCCACCGCGCCTTCCTTGCCGACCTCGATGCCCTCGTACAGCCGCTGCGCCAGCATCATGGTGCGCTTCACGCTGAAGCGCAGCTTGCGCGACGATTCCTGCTGCAGGGTGGAGGTGATGAACGGCGCCACCGGGTTGCGCTTCTTCTCGCGGGTGGCGACCGATGCCACGACGTAATCGGCGCCCTCGATCTGCGCCAGGACGTCGTCGGAGGCTTGCTCGGAGCCGACCTCGGCCGGCTGATCGTTGATCCGCGTGAGCCGCGCCGTCAGCAGTGGCGGCTTCCGGGCGTGCAGGTCGGCATCGATGGTCCAGTATTCGCGCGGCACGAAGGCGCGGATTTCGCGCTCGCGCTCCACGATGACGCGCAGCGCCACGGTCTGCACGCGCCCGGCGGAGAGGCCGCGCCGCACCTTGTCCCACAGCAGCGGCGAAATCTTGTAGCCCACCAGACGGTCGAGCACGCGCCGCGCCTGCTGCGCATCCACCAGGTTGAGATCCACCTGCCCCGGTTTTTCGAAAGCCTTCTCGATGGCCTTCTTGGTGATCTCGTTGAACATCACGCGGTAAATGTGCGGGCCGGTCTTCTTGCCGTTCTGAAGTTCCTCCTGCAAGTGGAAACAGATGGCCTCGCCTTCGCGGTCGGGGTCGGCCGCCAGGTACACGTCTTCCACCTTCCGGGCCAACTGCTTCAGCTCGTTGATGAGCTTCTTCTTCCCCTCGATGATTTCGTAGCGCGGCTCGAAGCCGTGGTCGACATCCACTGCCAGGTCCCGTTTGGGAAGATCTTTGATATGACCGAGCGAAGCTTTCACCACATACTGCTTGCCCAGGTATTTATTAATAGTCTTCGCCTTGGCAGGCGATTCCACAATTACAAGAGCCTTTGGCATATTAAACTTTCGGAATCGGGCGCCCTCCGCCTCTTCTGGCAGCAATGAGTGCGGTTTACCCAGTTGACGTTACCACACTTTAACGAAGTTCTTTCCCGGGAGCTGTTTCACGAGCCCCAGCATTTCCAGCTCGAAGAGCGCGGCGATCACCTCGGAGGGCGACGTATCTTCCACTTTCTCAAGAAGATCGTCGAGATGTATGGCGGCATCCACGCGCAACGCTTCGAGCGCGCGGCGGGCTATGGCGCCCAGTTCGCCGGCGCCTGATAATAAGGATGCCGGGGCGCCTTCTGCGGCCGCGCCCCCTTCGGCGAGGATCTTTTCCCGGCCTCTATCTATTAGATGCCGGCGGGATTCAGGGGGCAGCTCGACGATCACGTCGTTCCAGTCCTGCACCAGTCTGGCGCCCTGTTTAATCAGCAGGTTGGGTCCCCAGCTCAGCTTGTTGGTGATATTGCCGGGGACGGCGAACACCTCGCGCCCCTGGTCCATGGCCAGCTTGGCGGTGATGGCCGAGCCGCTGTACTGCGCGCCCTCCACCACCAGCACGCCCAGGCTGATGCCGCTGATGATGCGGTTGCGGATGGGGAAATTCTGCGGGAACGCCGTGGCGCCCATGGGGAATTCGGAAACGATCAGGCCTTTGACGGCCAGCTCCGCGGCGAGCTTGCGATTCTCCGAAGGGTACACGACATCGACGCCGCAGCCCAGTACGGCAACGGTATCGCCGCCCGAGGAAAGCGCGCCCTTGTGCGACGCGGTATCGACGCCGCGCGCCATGCCGCTGACAATGGTGAGCCCGGCATGGGCGAGATCGGCCGCCAGACGCTCGGCCACCGCCAGGCCATACGGTGTGGGCCGGCGCGTGCCCACCACGGCCAGTGACAGGGCCTGCAACAACTCCACGCGGCCGCGCGCGAACAGCAGCACCGGGGGGTCGAAGATCTCGCGCAGGCGCTGCGGATAGCGCGGATCGCCGATGGCGACCAGCGTGGCGCCCGCTTCCGCCATCTTTTCCTGCTGCGCGGCGGCGTCCTCGAAAGTGCAGCCGCTGGCGATGGTTTGGGCCAGGCTGCCGGCCAGACCGGCGGCTTCAAGGTCGTGGCGGGAAGCGCGAAAGATGGCCTGAGGCGTTCGAAACTGTGCCACCAGCCGGCCGGCGTTCCGCGCGCCCAGGCCGGGAATCAAGCGCAGGGCGAGCCAATGCAGTTCGTCTTCTTTGGTGAGGGCGGGGGCCACCATCTTATGGAGATTGGTGGCAGGAGGGCGGGGAAGTTCTCGGACGGAGCCATCGGCGTGTGCGGGGTCCCGCTTGTTGGGCCGGGCCGGGGATCCGAACGCTATGTTAGAAGAGGAAGCTCATTGAAAAGCACGTGGCCCTATCGGAAGATCGTTCAGCCGATCGTTGACCTGCTCCGGCAGGGCATCACGCCGGAGAAGATCGCTCTCAGCATTGCGCTGGGCGCCGTCCTCGGAATCTTTCCGGTGTTGGGGTCGACGACGCTTCTTTGTGCGGCGGCGGCGGTTGTGTTGCGGCTGAATTTGCCCGCTATCCAACTGGTGAACTACTTCATCTACCCGGTGCAACTGATTCTGTTCCTGCCCTTTCTTCAAGCCGGCAGCCGGGTTGCCGGCCGTGCGCCCATCGCCCTGTCGTTGACGGACGTGTTCGGAATGCTCAAGTCCGCTCCCTGGAGCCTGATCAAAATGTTGTGGATCGCGAGCCTCGGTGCCATGGCGATTTGGTTGGTGGTGAGTCCGCTCCTGGCCGCGGCCATCTATTTCGCGCTTACGCCGGTGCTGCGCCGGTTGGGCCGCCGCATCGCGTCGGCACGAGCCTGATTCGGGTGAACGTGTTAGCCTCCGCGCTGAAGGTGGTTACCAGGTTTATGATTCATCCTCGCGGTCGTCGATTCGGTTAAGATCGGGTAGCATACGCAGATGCAAGATGCGGGAAATGAGAATTCCGCCGGCTTTCTCCCGGTAGAACACGACGTGCCGGCCATGCTCGATGCGGCGCAAGCCCGGCCTGATATCGTCACAGGCTCTATCCAGCGCTGGATGGTCCGCGAGGCTCCGGCAACACGCCTCCAGCTCATCAAGATAAATGACAGCTTGGCCTGCGCCCCAAGTGCGGAGGGTATACTCGGCAATGCCCAGTAAGTCACGCTCCGCTAGTCGCGAGAAACGGAAAACGGCCACGGTCTAGCGTCGAATTCGCCGAAGCTCCAGTCTCTTTCGAACGCGCCCGAATACATCGCCGGCCGCAAGACCGCTGGCATCACCTTCATCGATGGCAGAGCGGAGCGCGGCCAGCCTGGCTTCATGTTGCTGCTCCTCACGCTCTAGTGTCCGCAGCGCTGCACGCACAACCTCACTGGCGTTCTCGTAGCGCCCGCTCGCAACTTTCTTCAACACGAACCGGTTCAGCTCGTTAGTCAGATTGACGTTGCGGGTCGGCATGGGATTCTGATCCGGGTACACCTATTCTAGCCGAGGTTAGCAAGGTCTGCCAATTGATGGGAAAAAACGCGGGCTGCGAGGCTCCGAAGCGAAATGGGCGGCCGCGATAAGATTGAAAGCGTAATGCGCCGCGAAGCCGACTTTTTCGAGGACCGCGAAATGGACCTGATCTACATCGCCAAACGGCTCAAGGACGCTTTGCGGCTGGAGGGCGTCCTCACCGAGTGGGGCGTCGATTACGCGGTGGAGACCGACACCTACAGCGGCGGCGTCATCTTCCGGCATCAGCGCGTCGGAGCGTTTTTCTACGTGTTGCCGGAAGCGCTCGAACAGGCGCGCGAGGTCATGCGGCAGCACGGCTTCAAGTCGCTGGAATTTCAGCCGCAGTGACGCAACGGGCGCCGGAGCAACGGCGGCAGCCCTTACTCGAGTACCGTTACGGTCCAGCCCGCCTCCGTCAACGCTTTCCCGCGGCCTCGGCTGTTATCCTGTACGGGTGATGCTTCGAAGAAGCCTGGTGGGAATCGGCGGCGCTCTCGTCGCGCTCGGCCTGGCTGCTCAGCCGGCCGGTGATCTGACTGAACAATATAATGACGCCGCCACCAAGCTGATCGACGCCGCGCTGGTGGATCAGGGCGGGATGGAGAAGCTGGCCTACCTGTGCGATCGCATCGGCAACCGGCTCAGCGGATCGCCGTCGCTCGACAAGGCCATCGCTTGGGCCGCCGCCCAAATGAAAGCGGACGGGCTGGTCAACGTCTTCACCCCGCGGGTGAAGGTGCCGCACTGGGTGCGAGGCAACGAAAGCGCCGCGCTGGTGACGCCGGTCGCAAAGCCGCTGAACATTCTCGGCCTGGGCGGTAGCGTGGCCACGCCCAAGAAAGGCATCACCGCCGACGTCGTAACGGTTTCGAGTTTCGAGGAGCTGGAGAAGAAAGGCCGCGCCGGCATCGAAGGAAAAATCGTGCTCTTCAATGTGCCTTACGAAGGCTACGGCCGGACGGTGGTGTATCGGATGTCGGGTCCTTCGCGCGCGGCGCGGCTGGGAGCGGTGGCTGCGCTGGTCCGCTCGGTTACGCCAGTCAGCCAGCAAACGCCGCATACCGGCGCGCTGGAATACTCGGACGGCGTGCCTAAGATACCGGCCGCCGCGGTCACCATCGAAGACGCGCTGCTCATCCAGCGACTCCAGGATGCCGGGAACCCCGTGAGCGTTCACCTGGAAATGGAAGCCCGCACGCTGCCGGATGCCGAGTCGGCCAACGTGGTGGGTGAAATTCCCGGACGCGAGAAGCCGGACGAGGTGGTGGTGATCGGCGGCCACATCGATTCCTGGGACGTGGGCGCGGGCGCGCAGGACGACGGCACCGGCATCATCACGGCGCTGGAAGCGGCTCACCTGATCCATCAGCTCGGCCTGCATCCCCGCCGCACGCTGCGCGTCGTGTTCTGGACCAACGAAGAGAACGGCGGCGCCGGCGGCGTGGCTTATCGCGAATGGGTGGGCACTATGGTCAGGAATCACGTGGCGGCCATCGAAATGGATGGCGGGGCCGAAAAACCCGCGGGCTTCGGCGTCAGCACGCCCGGCGACTCGCTGGCCGCGCTCAACCGTGTGCGCGAAATCGGCAAGCTGCTCGATCGCATCGACGCCGGCTCCATCCAGCCCGGCGGCGGCGGAGCCGACATTGCGCCGCTGATGCGCGAAGGCGTGCCCGGCCTGGCGGTTCGCACCCTGGCCACGCACTACTTCGAGTGGCACCACACGCGCGCCGATACGGTCGACAAAGTCAAGCTGGAAGACCTGCGCGCCAACATCGCGGCCATGGCGGTGATGGCGTACGTGCTGGCCGACATGCCGGGGACGCTACAACAAGCGGCCACGGGAACGCGCTGAGGCCCGGCTGAAGCCGGCTGCAGCCTGAAAGGCTACCCCACAAGGCCAACATCACACTCTTAAGTGGGGCGGCCAATCCTGGCCGCAGCCGGCTTGAGCCGGCGAGTTGGTGGCAGAGTGACTCGAGGTGGGGGGCCAATCCTGGCCGCAGCCGGCTATCTTTGCTCTGAGACCGATTTTTCCGCCAGCTCGCCCAGGATCGGCAGCTTGTACAGCTCGTCCTGCGCGGTCTTGACGATCATGAAAATCCACGCGCCGAAAATGGCGGCCTTCATCAGCGCCGGGAAGATCCGGTAGAACGACGGCCCCCATAGATGCGGGAAGCTGAACAGCGGGCTGAGCACCCAGTCCACAATCAGCCAGGCGACGAAAAGGTACAGCCCCTGGAAGGCGTTGAACCGCACCCGCGTGTCCCCGCGAAAACGCGCCGACGCCAGCACCACGATGGCCACGATCCAGCCGATAATCGGGATGTAGCACAGCAGCGACGCCGTGCGCGGGCTGATACCATGCAGGTAGTCGGACACCGGCGAACACTGGGGCTGGCGCGTTCCGCAAGTGCCGCAGAACACGTCCCGGTCGCCGACCTTCTGCCCGCATTGGCAACAGTAAGGCATAATAGCTTCTATCTCTATTTACGTTACGCTCTAAGGGTCTGTTCCGGCAATATTACCAGGTTGTGATAGGATTCGAAAAAATGCTTTCCCGGTTGCTGCGCCAAGCTTGCCGCTCGTATTGGCCGTTCGCTTTTCTAACACTGGCGGCGTTTGGCCCGGCCCTGCTGGATGCCAAGCCGCTGCAGATCTTCTTCATCGACGTGGAAGGCGGGCAGTCCACGCTGATCGTCAGCCCCTCCGGCCAGTCTCTGTTGATCGACACCGGCTGGCGCGGATTCGACGGACGCGACGCCGAGCGAATCGTGCAGGCCGCCAAGGCCGCCGGTGTTAAGCAGCTCGACTACGTCCTGATCACGCACTACCATCGCGATCATGTCGGCGATGTTCCACAGCTCGCCGACCGCATGAAGATCGGCACCTTCCTGGACCACGGACCCAACATGGAGGATTCGCGCGTGGTCAAGGAAGATTACGCCGATTACGTCAAGACGCTACAGCGCGCCGAACATCGCGTCTTGAAGCCGGGCGACACCGTCCCCATCAAGGATCTGACCGTCCAGGCGCTGGCCGCGGCCGGCGAGCACATTGCGTCGCCTCTGGCCGGCGCAGGACAACCCAATCCGTTCTGCGCGTCCACGCCCAAGCGCGACGACGACCCGACGGAAAACGGGCGCTCGCTCGGCGTTTTGATCACTTACGACAATTTCCGCTTCCTGGACCTCGGCGACCTGACCTGGAACAAGGAGCTGGAGCTGATGTGCCCCGCCAACCCGATCGGAACCGTGGATGTTTACCTGACTTCGCACCACGGGCTGAATCAATCCGGATCGCCGGCCCTGGTGCATGCCGTCCATCCGCGCGTGGCCATCATGAACAACGGCGCGCGCAAGGGCGGCAGTCCCGACGCCTGGCAGATTGTCAAGAATTCGCCCGGCCTCGAAGATTTGTGGCAGCTCCACTACGCCATGGAAGGCGGGCAGGAGCACAACGTTCCCGACAGCTTCATCGCCAACGTCGATGAGCACTGCCAGGGAAGCTACCTGAAGCTGACTGCGGAATCCAACGGCTCCTTTACGGTGTTCAACTCCCGGAACAAGTTCCAGCGCATCTACAAGAGCACAAAATGAAACTGAAAATCCCGATGCTGGCCGCGTTGCTGGCCACGTGCGCCCCGGCGCAGATGAAGTCGGTAAATCCCACGATAAAGAAGATCGTCGATTCGGTCTCCGAGGAACGCGTCGGCGAAATCATGAAGAAGCTGGAGAGCTTCCAGACGCGCGACCTGTTTTCGGAAGACGACAGCCCTACCCGCGGCATCGGCGCGGCCCGCCGCTGGATCTTCGATCAGTTTTCCAGTTACAGCCCGCGTCTCCAGGTTCGCTACGACAGCTACAAGGTGAAGAAAAAGGGCCGCATTGCGCGCGACGTGGATGTCCACAACGTGGTGGCGGTGCTGCCGGGCAAGTTGAATCCGGAACGGCAATTCATCATCAGCGCGCACTACGATTCGATGGCGGTGCTGCTGCGCGCCATGCCGCAGCCTGCGATCGGCGGCGACGTGCCGGCCACCGACGCCTATGCCGATCTTGCGAACCGCGCCCCCACTGCTCCGGGCGTCAGCGACGACGGCAGCGGAACGGCGGCCGTAATGGAGCTGGCGCGCGTGATGAGCCAGTATGAGTTCGAGAAGACCATCGTGTTCGTGGCCTTCACCGGCGAAGAAGAAGGCCTCATCGGCAGCAGCCTGTATGCGCGCAAGGCGCACCAGGAGAATCAAATCATCGACGGTGTGCTGAACAACGACATCATCGGCACCGAGGTTTCCGGCAACGGGCGCATCGACAATGGAACCCTGTGGGTGTTTTCCGAAGACCCCAACGATTCGACTTCGCGTCAACTGGCGCGCTACGTCCAGGAGGCCAGCGAGCGCTACCTTCCGTCGCTCAA
Source organism: Terriglobia bacterium (assembly GCA_020073615.1). Classification (GTDB taxonomy): domain Bacteria; phylum Acidobacteriota; class Terriglobia; order Bryobacterales; family Bryobacteraceae; genus JADGNR01. Next base: position 358 of record JAIQEX010000077.1, on the reverse strand, counting down.
GATCGACCTGATCTTCCGTTCCGACCGGCTGGGCCGCGGCGGCGACCACACTTCCTTCAATCAGGAGGGCTACGCCGCCATCCGCTTCACGACGCCCAACGAGACTTACGCTAACCAGCACACCGAGACCGACACCTTCGCCAACGCTTCGGTGCCTTACACCACCCGGGCCGCGCAAGCCAACGCCGCCGCCCTCGCCAGCCTGGCGCTCGCTCCCAAAGCTCCGGTGACCAACGAACCGATCGCGCGCGGTCCGCGCAAGGGCCAGCTCACGCCCATGATCGGACGCGGCAAATCGCGCTACGACGCCGCGCTGCGTTGGAAAAACGAGAATCCCGAGCCGGACTTGCTGGGCTAC
>JAIQEX010000076.1 GCA_020073615.1 Terriglobia bacterium | reverse complement strand
CCCTGGGTGGCAGTGATGGTCCAGTTAACAGTTGATGCCGCCGGGACCAGGACGCCGGTTTTGGCCAGGGTCCAGGCGGTGTCGCTGGTCTGGGTGATGGCCGCGTTCGAGGTGGAGAGCAGCACGCTGGCCTTGGAGCCGTCGTCCGCCAGGGCGTGGGTGACCAGCAAGAGTATAGGTGCGGCCAGTGCGAGAATCGTGCGTGTCATGAGGTTCCTCCTGAGAGATGGCCGGACGGCGGACGGACCCTGCGTTTTGAGTCTCATCGGACCCCTCCCCGGTTGCCGGTTGGTAGTGTTGAGCGCATTCTCCGGTACCGTGACGCCAAAGTCCTCAAAATTACATCAAAGCCGTCTCAAAAAATTCTCAAATTGAGATCTTCCCGCGTCCTGAGGGGTTTCTCCCTGAAAGTTATTACAGTCAGCGACTCCCCTCCGGGGATCGTTGTCGGCGTACCGATGCCTGACAGTGAACCGGCCGCGGCTATGAGCGGCGGCTGGATTCCTCTTCGGCGATCAAGGCGTCCACAAGATTCGAGGCGATGAAGAAGTTCGTCAGCAGGAGCCGGGGCAGAACGTCCCGCAAGGATAGGAGTCGGCGTTGTGAAGCGGCCCGCAGGACACCCAGCGTCCCCGTGCTTGGTATTCCTCGGCGGGCCGCTTCCCGCCGGCCTTTCGCGTCGTCCATGAGCAGGAAGGCCGATCCCTGGTGTTGCCCGGCAAGCCGTATCGCGGCAGCCTCGCCGGCATCGAGGTCGGTGAGCGCGTCGGGCGCCGGTGACGCCGGGTGGATTTCCAGCCATGCCGGAGCCGCGGCAATCCACCGCCGAACTTCGTCCGGCGCTTGCGGGTGCCGCAATTCCAACCAGACCTCTTCGGGAATCACCACCCGCTGAAACAGGGCGTGTAAGACGTCCGCCTGCTGCAAGACGATCAGGTAACGCAGCGGCGAAGTGTCCGCCACCACGATCATGGCCGGCCGAGCTTCAACACCAATTCGCTGTCACGCTGAATTTCCTCCAGGCTCTCCTGAACGGGGATGCCGCGCGCCTTGAGGAAGCCGTCAACCTCGTCTCGCGTTTCGCAGCCAAGCAGGCGCCGCGCCTGTCCGCGCGTGAGCTTGCCCGATCGGACACCTTCCGCCGCGAGGCTCTCCAACATGGCGCGCTCCAGCCCCTCCGCATCCGGCGCCAGATTCCTGGCGATGTCTTCCGGGAGATGCACGTTGACCTGCATATTCGTCGATCTTATTATCTCCCATCCGGCCGTTACTCCACGGCGGCGTCACTGACAGGCGCCGTTCACCAGGTGTTGCTGGGCGAAAGGCAACACAGCCCCGTCAAGAAAGGCAGCATTGAGTGTCACGGCTACCGGGTCAATGTCAGTGATGTTGAAAGCCCCGGGCCCACCGCCAAGCAGGGTGTTCAGTTGTGCGCTGAACTGGCGAACGGTCAAACCGTTCATGGTAGGGAACGTCGTGAAATTGCAAAGGGTGAGGTCGCCAAAGCGTAGCTTGGCGGTTCCGGGGAGCAGCCCGGCATCGGAGAAGTCGATGTTGAGCTTGAGCGCCGCAACTTCTCCGCCAAACACTCCAGATGCGGTGGAAGTCGGGTCTACCAGAATGGTGTCAAAAGTCCCAGGGAGGCCGTTGGCCGGCAAATAGGCCAGGAGCGCAAAGGCATCCCCGAAAACCGAGGTGAAACCCGAAGGTGAACCCACCTCGAACACGTCGTTTGTAGACGCGTAAACCGAATTGTAGTTGTCCAAGAGAAGCTGCGCCGCGTTGCCGGGCGTCGGAATGTCGCCCCAGAAGTTCTGTACAAACGTGGTCATATCTCCATCGTGCCAGCCGCAGCCGAGGGCGCCCGCCGTACAGACATGCGCGTTGATCGCCTGCGTGTTGCACGCGTCGAGCTTCACGGCCGCGACGATGGGGAACTGAAACGTGCCGACGGTTCTCGTGATGCCGCTCCCGGCCGCGTGCGCGCAATTCGTAACCGAGCCGCCCGTGGCGCCGCCGTTGTAGGTCGCCGAAGCGGTGCCCGTCGTGGCGCCAAGCTGGATGACCGGATTCGTGACCGTCACCGTGCCCGTGGTGGTAATGTCGGCGGCCGTATCGCTGAGCGTGAGCGCCGCGTTCCCCGCTTGCGTCGCCGGAATCGTCCCCGGAATCAGCGCGGTCACGCTGTGGACCTTTAGCTCGTCGGCGTCGATTTTGCCGTTGCCGTTGATGTCCATGTTGTAGTCCGTGGGATAGGTGCCGGACGATCTGCCGAAGGTCACGATCACCTCCGTCCGCGCCGCGGTCCCGGCCGCCAGGTGCAGCACGTTGTTGTCGAACGACGCCGAAAACAGCAGATGCACGGTCGCGCCCGCCGCGATGGTCACCGGCGGCACCAGCGAGAAGATGGTGTTGGTGGCCTTGTCCATGAACGCCAGCTTGCCCGAGGCGGCATTCTCGGTGAAGGTGCCCACGTTCTCCGTTGTGGCGCGGGCCACCACGCGCGCGGCGATGGCGGCGTCTCCCCTGGTGGAGTCGGCAATGTCGGACGATTCGGTGACCCACCGTCCGCCCACGTTCGCCTGCAGGTTGACCACGATGTTGCCGATGGTGGCCGCGCCGCTGCCGGCGTTGACCACGTCCATGAAGCCCGAGACCACCATGTGCCCGCCCACGGTTGCGCCCTGGGTGGCAGTGATGGTCCAGTTAACAGTTGATGCCGCCGGGACCAGGACGCCGGTTTTGGCCAGGGTCCAGGCGGTGTCGCTGGTCTGGGTGATGGCCGCGTTCGAGGTGGAGAGCAGCACGCTGGCCTTGGAGCCGTCGTCCGCCAGGGCGTGGGTGACCAGCAAGAGTATAGGTGCGGCCAGTGCGAGAATCTTTCGTGTCATGAGGTTCCTCCTGAGTCGGCGGCGTTGAACGCATTCTCCGGGATGGTGATCGCAGAAGTCCTCAAAATTACATCAAAGCCGTCTCAAAAATTTCTCAAATTGAGATATTCTGTAGGAACTGTACGAATTTACAGGGTTCCAACTCGACCCCGACAATCGCCTGCTGCGGCGCGGCGGCGAACCCGTTTCGCTCACACCCAAGGTCTTCGATGCGCTTCTGTTCCTGGTGAGACGGAGCGGGCAGTTGGTGTCGAAAGAGGACCTGATGGCCGCGCTGTGGCCGGACACCGCCGTGGCCGATGCCAATCTGACGCAAACCGTCTTCATGCTCCGCAAGGTGCTGGGAGACAAAGGCGAAGGCGCGCGGGTGGTGGTCACGGTGCCGGGGCGGGGTTATCGGTTTGTCGCCGAGGTCCGCGAAACCGGCGGGGGAGCGGTCGAGGCTGAGCCGGCGGAGGCCGCCATCGCCGTCCCGGTCCCCATCCCGCCGGGGGCGCGGGGAAGATGGCTGTGGCTGACCGCGGCGGTGCTCCTGCCGGTGACCGCCGCGGCCTACGTGGGCTGGCGCTTTCTGCGTCCCGGCGCTCCGGCCCCCCAGAGGCGCATCGTGCTGGCGGTGCTGCCCTTTCAGAATCTCACCGGAGACGCCGCGCAGGAGTATTTCGGCGATGGCCTGACCGAGGAGATGATTACCCAGCTTGGACGCCTCGATTCCCGGCGCCTGGCCGTGATCGCGCGCACCTCGGTGATGCGCTACAAGAACAGCCGGGAGGATCTGGGCCGGATCGGGCGCGAGCTGGGGGCCGAGTACATCCTGGAGGGCAGCGTGCGGCGCGATTCATCCCGCATGCGGATCGCGGCCCAGCTCATACAGGTGAAGGACCAGACCCACCTGTGGGCGCGGGAGTACGACCGCGAGCTAACCAGCCTGTTGATCGTGCAGGGGGAGATCGCACAGGAGATTGCCGACGAGATCCAGCTTACCCTCGGCGGCCACGGGCCCCCCTTCCGTCCGGCGCCGTTAGCGCCGAAAAGCTACGCGGCCTACGATCTCTATCTGAAGGGCCGCTACTTCTGGAACAAGCGGACCGCGGACGGATTCCGGCAGGCGGTGGCGTGCTTTGAACAGGCCGCCGCCAACGATCCCACCTACGCTCGGGTCTACGCGGGCCTGGCGGATTCCTACGCGCTGATGAGCAGCTACTTCCTGGCGCCGCACAACGAGTTGATGCCCAAGGCGCGGAGGGCGGCGCTGCGCGCGCTGCAACTGGACGACAGCCTGGCGGAGGCGCATGCCTCGCTCGCCCTGATCGTGGAGAATTACGATTGGGATTGGCAGACCGCGGAGAAGGAGTTCCGGCGGAGTATCCAGTTGGATCCCAACTACGCCACTGCGCACCACTGGTACGCGGAATACCTGGCGTTCCGGGGCCGTTTCGACGAGGCGTTCGCGGAGATGGAGCGCGCCCGCCAACTGGATCCGCTCTCGCCCATCCTGGGCGCCGACAAGGGCGCCATCTTTTATTACTCGCGCCAGTATGGCCGGGCCATCGAACAGGCTCGCGGGGTACTCGAGATGGAGCCGCACTTCTCGCGGGCGCAGGCCATCGCGATCGCCGCGTACGTACAGGCGGGACGCTGGGAGGAAGCCCTCAAGGCCATCGATAGTCAGGATCCGGCCGATTTGCACTGGGGGACCTTACGGGCTTATGTCAATGGCCGTGCCGGGCGGCGGCCGCAGGCGCAGCAGGCGCTGGCGCAGTTGGAATCGCAAAGCGGGAATCCGCAGCTGGACGTGCCGCCCATGCTGGCGCTGGCGTACCTCGGCGTGGACAACACAAACGAGGCCATGGCCTGCCTGGAAAAAGCTTACCTGGAGCATTCCAACGCTCTGACCGGCCTGAAGGTGGACCCGGTATACGACCCGCTGCGCGGCGACGCCCGGTTTCAGGACCTGGTGCGGCGCGTCGGCTTGAGCCCGTAGCCGCGCAGGGTTGAAAGCCGAGTCCAGGCGATTGAAGATGCTGCCGTGGTGGGCGGCCTTCAGCCTGCCCACCGGCTTTCATCACCTTCGGTGGCCCTTCGGGCCATGAGGGCAGGCCGGGAGGCCTACCCTACTGCACCGCGTCGATCTTCGCCGCCAGGATGAAGTCGCTTTCTGTCAGTCCGTCGACTTTGTGGGTCCAAATCTTCACTTCGACTTTCCCCCACGCCAGGTATAGATCCGGATGGTGCCCTTCGGCTTCCGCGATGCCGCCAACGCGGTTGACGAACTCGAGCGCGGTGCGGAAATCGGGAAAGGCATAGGTTCGGGCGAGGTGGTGTTCGTCCACCACCTGCCAGCCGGGCACCTGCGGCTTCATCTTTTCGAGCGCCTCGCCCTTCAGGGGCGGAACTCCTCCGCGGCATGGCACGCAGTGCTTTTCAGCCAAAGTCATCGTTGCTCTCCTCCCTCAGGCCTATTTTATCCAGGCCATGCCGTCGGGGCCGGTGCCGGTGGAGATGCGGGCCGTCAGATCCAGGGTCTTGAGGTCGATCACCGCCACGTTGTTGTCGCCGGTCACGGCCACATAGGCGCGCGCGCTGCCGGGCTCGACCAGGATGCCGGCGGGGTTCTTGCCCAGCTTCACGCGCTTCAACTCCTTGCGGGTGGCCCGCTCCAGCACCACCAGGTCGCCGGCGTCGAGGTCGGAGATCAGCACCAGGCGGCCGTCGGGCGTGAATTTCAACCGGTTGGACCGCTTGGTCTGCACGTTAAACGTGTGCGTGACGCGCTTGGAAGCGATATCGATAATGGAGACGCCGCCATCGCGCGAGTGGGCCGCCCAGATCTCCTTGCCGTCGGGCGACAGGTCGAATCCCTCGGGTCCCTTGCCCACCGGCACCACGGTTTCGTTCAATGCCGAATCAATGATGGTGATGCTGTCGGAGCCGATGTTGGCGGTGTAGATCTGGTTGGTGGCGGAGTTGAAGAGCACCATGTGCGTGCCATTCTGGCCGGTGCCCAGCAGCCAGTCCACCTGGTTGCTGGCGGGGTCATAGCGGCCAATCGCCTTGTTGGCCTCGACGGTGAAATAGAGTTTGCCGTTGGCGAAGGAGAGGCCGTGCGGGCGCTGTAAAGGGCCCAGGTTGACGCGGTGCAGTTCCTTCTGGCTCGCGAGGTCGATGACGGAGAGAGTGTTGCCGGGAGTTTGCGAGCCGTAGTTGCTCACAAACGCCAGCTTGCCATCGGACGAGGCTTCCACCTCGTGCGGACCGTCGCCGGTAGGCGCGCGGCCCACCACTTGGCGCGAGGCCGGGTCGACAATGGCCACCGAGCCTTCCTTGTTCAATACCAGCAGTGCCGGCGAAGGCACTTCGGCGGCCGCGAGGGCGCCGATGGACAGCAGACAGCAGATCGAGCTTCGCAATGAACCCATAGTGGTATCGTGATCGGGAGCGCAGCAAAATGCAAGAACTTCCGGACCCTCGGGAGCTGCTGGCCCGGACTTTTGGAGCGGGCGGCGAGGTCGCGCTCGTGGCGGCGCCGGGGCGCGTGAACCTGATCGGCGAGCACATCGACTATCACGGCCTCGCGGTGCTGCCCATGGCCATCGCCAGGCGCGTCCGGGTGGCGTTCCGGAGAAGAGACGACACCACGATTCGCGCCGCCAGCGCGGGGTACGGGCGCCGCGAGTTCGCGTGGACAGCGGATCCGGCCGCGGCCGCACCCGGCGACTGGGAGAATTATCTGCGCGCGGCGGCGCGCGTGGTCAGCATGCTGCGCGGGCCGGAAAGCCTGCGTGGGGTGGATGCGGCAGTGGTATCCGATGTGCCGCCGGCGGCAGGCCTGTCGTCGTCTTCGGCTTTGCTCGTGGCCTTCATGCTGGCCTTGCTGCGGGCCAACGGGCTCCACGCCACCTTCGAGGAGTTGATGGATGTACTACCCGAGGGCGAGCAGTTTGTGGGAACGCGCGGCGGGGGAATGGACCATGCCGCCTCGCTGGCGTCGCGGGCAGGGTGCGCTTCTTTGATCGGGTTCGCGCCGCTTTCCGTGCGCCCCATTCCGGTTCCGGAAGACTGGGGCTTTCTGGCGGCGCATTCGCTCGAGACCGCCGAGAAATCCGGGGGCGCGCGCGAGGAATACAACCGGCGGCGCCAGGCCGGCGCCGCGGCGCTTGCGCGGCTGGGGTTCGCTTCCTACCGTGCGGCCGTCGCGGGGCAGCCGGAAGAATGTGCGCAATCGCTCGCTCCCGGGCCGGAGCGGGACAGCTTCTTGCACGTCACCAGCGAGGCGCTACGGGTGGAGCAGGCGGTGGATGCCATGCTGCGCCGTGATGCAGCCGCTTTCGGGCGCCTGCTTCTGGAATCGCACGCGAGCTTGCGCGACCGGCTCAAGGTGAGTTCCCCGGCGCTCGACCGCCTGGTGGAAGCAGCCATGGAATCGGGCGCCACGGGCGCGCGGCTGACGGGAGCGGGCTTCGGCGGATGCGCCGTGGTGTTCTGCCCGAAGCCGGACCTGGCTGCCGTGCGCCGCGGGCTGATCGAGCGGTTTTACCGCGCGCGTCCCGCGTTCGACGAAGATCGGCACCTGATCGAGGCCGAGCCCGGCCCCGGAGCATGCCGGGGGTTACCATAGAGAAACGCCTGGCAGGATGGAACCGAGATGACCACTGGTCCGCGAATGCGCCGTTGTCGATCTTCTGCCAAATGGAAATTCGCGCTGGCGATCTTGTGTGTGAGGGCAGCTTCGCCCGCCTCCGACGACGTCGAGACCATCATTCAAGTCGTCAGCCGCACTTCGCAACAGGCCGTCGGCCGGGCCTCCCTCGACCTCCGGGGAGCGGGCGAACAGACGCGGCATCTCGAAGCCGATGCCAACGGTCAAGTGAAGCTGCGCCTCGTTCCTGGAAAACGGTACTACCTGGAGGCGGCACGCCCGGATTTTGTAAAGTCGCCCGTGATTGTACTCGTGCCAGCCGATGGCGCGCCGCCATTCGTCGTGCGTCTCACGCCAGTCGCTTCCATCAGCGGGGCGGTGCACGACCCCGAAGGCATACCGCTGGCGGGCGTCGACGTAAGAGTGCTGCGGCGCATCTATTCACGAGGCCGCCCCTCGTTGGAGTACGTCGACCGCACTACCACCGAAGCCGATGGCGAGTTCAAGTTCGCCACCCTGGTCCCCGGCACCTATTACGTGAGAGCGCTGTACAGAAACAACCGGACGGACCGTTCCGGCGAGGGTTATGGTTTGGCGTTTTACCCGAATGCTCCGGATCCTGAATCCGCCGCTCCTCTCGTCGTCAGCGCCGGAGCGCGCACCGCCGGAATCGACATGATTCTGGCTAGAGGCCCGCTGGCCGTCATCCGCGGACACGTGGTCCGTTGGGAGGACCGGAGCCCGATTCCCGGGTCCAGCCTCGCCCTCTATCCAATGGGCTACGAAACAGGAGGGCTGGACTATTGGGGCGCCAGGTCCGAGCGATCTAACGAGCGCGGCGCATTCGCATTCGTAAATGTCATCCCTGGCAGTTACTTTCTGGTTGCCCAGGAATTTCGCGGCGCCTGGGTGGGCGTGGAAGTTACCGATAGAGCGCCCGACGTCGTCGTCTATGTGGGCCGCCAGGCTCAATTGGAAGGCCATGTCACGTGGAAAGACGTGCCCACCGGCGCGGACCGGCCCGCTCATGTTGAAGCCGGTCTCGATCCGGTCGAGTTTTCGCAAGCCGCAAGACCGCGAAGCAGCATCGATCCGGCCGGCGCGTTCCGGTTGAGCGGCCTCGGCGCCGGTCTGTATACCCTGGTACTCACCGGCCTTCCCAGTGACGCATTCGTGGAGTCCGCCACCTACGGACAACAGGAACTTGACGGCCTGACCATACGCTACGACCCCGCGGCACCCGCGCATCTCGATCTCGTGCTCTCCTGCGCCGGCGCCACCTTGTCGGCTCGTGTGGCCGCCGCTGACGGCCAGCCCGCGTACGCACCGTTGGTCACCTTGATTCCGGACTCCGGGCGCCCGGCCGACTACCGGGCCGAACAAGCGGATGAAACAGGCGTAGCGCATATTAGCGGAATAAGGCCGGGAACATACAAGGTCATGGCCTGGAGTAGCATCGTGTCCGGTGGGTACCGGAACGCCGGCTACATGAAGCCGTACGAATCCAAGGCCGTAGCCGTGGTTCTTGGGAAAGGCGAGACCAAGGCTCTCGAACTGGTAGCCGTCGAGGGCCAGTAGCACGCCTTTCCCTCTTCTGACTGAGGCACCCGGGCGGCCGCCTCAGTTGGCCTCCTCGTCCTCCTGGGCAGCCGGGTTCTTAAACGGTGCCGAGCAGTTGTAAGTCGTACCCACACAGGTGAATGGGTCGCTGCATTTGTGGGGCTGCGGATCGCAGGTGAAACCCTGGCAGGACTCCATCGCCCGGGCCCGGCGTTGCGTTACCACGCCCAGTGCCGCCGCACCCAGACTCGCGCCTACTCCTTTCAGGAATCCGCGCCTCCGCAGAGTCTTGCCCACCGCCTGAGCGATGGTATCCGCGATGTCCTTTGACATATTAGTTCCTCCTTAGTTGTGTAATATTCCTCTTCGTCTTCGGTTGAACGAACAGACCTTCCGCCGGGCAATTCGACCTTCGGCCGATGCGCGGCGCGAGCCCGCATCGCCCGGCGGAAGGCACGCCCGCCAGGTCAGACCGGCTATCGGCGAGGCGGCCTGCCGGCGATACTAGCCATATACTTCCTCTTCCTCCTCCTCCTGGCTCTTGTACGGGGGTGTACACGATCGAGTGAACCCCTTGCAGTTGAAGGTAGGCGTGCAATGGTAACCCTGGTCGCATGTGAAGTTGCCATCGCAGGAATCGGCCTTGAGCTTGCGCGCGCCCAACGTCGCCAAGCCTGCCGCGCCGGCAGCCGCAGCCAGCGCGCTCAGAAACTTGCGCCGGTTACGAAGCCGGTGGGACACTCCTGCCGCAACCGCTTCGGATACGCTTGTATTCTCCATAAAGACTCCTTCGCTTTCTCTTGAATCGACAGTACGTTCTCCTACCGTCTGTTACTACGGCTTATCAGTCCTCTTCTTCTTCCTTCTGCGGCGCCCGGAAGAACCCCTGCGCGTCGCAGAACTCCGAGAAGTTGTTGCACTGAAACGGCAGGTTGCACTTATGGTTCTGGTCGCATATGAAGTTCTTGTCGCAGGTATCGCTGGCCCACGCTTTGCCAGCTCCCCCTACGAGTAAGGCGGCCGCGCCAGCCGCCGTCGCGAGCGAGCCGAGAAAACCACGGCGCCCGCGCAACCATCGGGCCATCGTTCCGGCCGCGACATCGATATTTTGCGCGGCGGCATGCTGGCCTTGCGTATCATTCATTTTGACTTCTCCTTTCGTCCCCATCGTGCCTGCCGGGCGTCGAGCACACGAAACACTCACGCCCGGCCCGGCGCCGGCCGCGAGTCTCCCGAAGCGGCCGGCCCGCGGATGGCGCCAGCCGCGCCAATGAGGGCCACACGGCGCCAACTCAGCTCTGGACTGGCGCGTCTCAATTCCGCGGGCGGAGGCCGCGGACCCGATCAGGCTGCGTCCTCGGCGGCCTTCTTATAATCCGGCTTGCAGGTAAACGCATTGTCATCGCAGGTAAACGGTGAGCTGCAGCTCACGGGCTTGTCGCAGCTGAACTTCTGCGGACAGTCCTCGTCATAGGCCTTGGCGCGGCGCGCCGCCAGCAAGGCCAGGGCCCCTCCGCCTGCCGCATAGGCCAGGCCACGCAGGAAGTTGCGCCTCCGAAGGGTATCGGTCACCTCACTCGAAAGATCCGAGGGGGGCTTTGCCATGTTTTTCACGGGATTCTCCTTTCGTTGCTTGACGGCTGCCGCCGGGTGCCCCGGCAGCTTTCCCGGGCACAACTCCGGTGTTCGGGTGCATGCCGCCGGACGGTTCCGGTGCCGGCCGCGGGCCATTCGGACGCACGTCGGCGTGCGGGACCGGCGGAGTTCGCCTCGCCAGCGGCCGGCAAGGCACCGGCCGTATGGATGCAGGCGTTAAGGCACTAAAACCTGAAATAAATTAAACACAGCGATACTAACCGAAACCTTGCGGCGTGTCAATGCTATTGTAAGTGTCTCCCTAAATTCTCAAAATGCCTTCGTAAGTTCCTGTGTAACGAGCCGCAGTCGCCTTTGTGGCGCCTCTGGCGCGAAGGGAAAGAATGGACTACTAACTCACGATAATAGGGGGGTACGAAGGCGGTCGAAAGCCCGTTCGACCGGCCGGTGCGTTGCATGTCGCATTTTCTATTGACTTACAGATAATCGGATGATATTATCCGTCCAGGATTTTTTTTCGGATGAATTCAGCGCCCGCGCACATCGTTTATGATGTGCGGCGATTTGCGCCTCGGGCGGCGAGTTTACGGGAAAAGGTGCGCGATGAGGCAAACGATCACGAAAGGGACGTCTCGCCGGCAGTTGGTTGCCGTGACCAAGAAGATTGAAGGCGCGCTGATCTCCGAGTCTCCGGATGCCGCAGCGCTGTGCCGGGAAGTGCGCAACGAGCTCGTTCTCGGCGAGGACGAAGCGCGAAGGTTCCTGCGCAGAATTGTGTTGGACCTGAATGCCGCTTACTTCCCCGCAATCAACACCGTTGACCTGATGATGACGGACCGGTGCACGCTCGCCTGTACGTACTGCTTTGAGCGGCGCATGACCGTGAAACACGAGATGACGGCCGAAACGGCCCGCGCCGCCGTCGATTTCCTGGTGGATTACTCGGGCAAGGCCGAAAAGCTCTACCTCTGCTTATTCGGGGGCGAGCCCCTGATGAATTTCGGTGTCATGCAGGATTGCGTCGCGTATGCCGGGAAGCGGGTTGCCGCCGCGGGCAAGAAAGTCCGGTTCGATATTACAACCAACGGAACCCTGCTCACGGAGGAGACGCTCGACTTCTTCGCCGCCCACGGCATTCTGCCGCTGCTGAGCGTGGACGGGCTCGCCGAATCGCACGATTCCTGCCGCGTCGACCACGCGGGCAATGGCAGTTTTGCCCGCGTCGGGCGCGCCATCGAACTGGTATTCCGCAAACATAACTACGTGGGCGTCCGCATGACCGTGATGCCCCGGAATGTGCCGCGCTTCTACGACGACATAGTGGGGCTTCACAAGCTCGGCGTGCGAAGCTTCCTGGTGGGTGCGGCCATCGGCTCCGACTGGCCGGACGATCTGATGGACTTCTACGGGAGCGAACTCCGGCGCGTGCTGGAGTGGCGGGACCGGGAAGCGCCGAAAGTGCGGCTTACCGGCGACTTCGAAGGCAAGGCCAGCCATGGCGTGTTCGGCTGCCGTGCCGGGCGGAATGCCGTGACGGTATCCACCACCGGAGAGATCTCGGCTTGTGCCACCATCCTGGGATTGAACAGCGTGAACCTGGTGAAGAAATTGGGTGACGTGGAATTCGGACTGACTCATTTCCGGCACCGCTTCGAGTTCGCCACTGCTTTCCGGGTCAAGGAGAATTGCGAGAAGTGCGGCATCGCCGCGGACTATCCGGGCGGGTGCTACGCGAACAACTACGAAGAAACCGGCGACCTGTATCTGCCGAGCCTCGGACGCTACCGTTTCGAGAAGATCCGCTGCTCCCACGGGCTGGTCCAGGGCGCCGCAACCCAATAGGTGGAGCAGCCGGAAGGGTGCCTGGCCGGCACCGGTTTCCTCGCCGGCCGGCCACAGGCCAGGGTGACACATGAAAATGAGCTTCACAGGTTCGCGCGGACTTGCCGGTTGGGAGCGGTTGGAACGCCTGCGCTTCGACCTTAAGTACGCTCTTGGCTCGTTGCGCAAGGGCCGCGAATTCGCCGCCCTCGCGGTGCTGACCCTGGCTCTGGGGATTGGCGCCAACACCGCCGTCTTCAGCGTAGTGAACGCAGTTGTCTTCCGGCCGCTGCCCTATCGCGATGCCGGGCGGCTCACCGTGCTCTGGGAGAACTGGGGCCGGAAAGGCAAGGACCGAGTCGGGGTTTCCCCGGACAACTATCTGGAGTGGAAGCGGCAGAGCCAGTCCTACGAACGCATGGCCGCGGTGTGGGGGAGCGGCTCGGTGGTTGCGCTCGGCGAGGAGCCGGCGGAAGTCCGTTCGGCCGGCGTGGGAGGCGGCTTCTTCGAAACGCTGGGCGTCAAACCGCTTCTCGGCCGCGCCTTTCTGGCGGAAGAGCACTTGCACGCGGACCGGGTCGCCGTGGTGAGCTACCGGTTGTGGCAACGGCTGGGCGGCCGCCCGGAGACGATCGGCAGCACGGTCCAGATCGACCGCAAGGGCACCCTGGTCGTGGGCATCATGCCGCCCGCATTTGCGTTTCCCCCTGGCTGCCAGGTCTGGACTCCGCTCGCCGAATCCGAGTTGCCCGATCGCAGTTTTCATTACCTGATGGTGGCCGGCAAACTGAAGCCGGGCCTCGATCTGGCGCGCGCGCGCGCCGAGTTGGATACCATCGCCTTGCGGCTGCGCGCCGCGCAGCCCGCCCACAATCCGGTAATCGGCGTGACCATGGTCCCGCTGCGGGAGCAGATTGTCGGCGATTCGCGGCAGGCCCTGGTGGTACTGCTGGGCGCCGTGGGTTGTGTGTTGCTCATCGCCTGCGCCAACGTCGCCAACCTCCTTCTGACCCGCGCCAGCCGGCGGAAGCGGGAGATCGCCCTGCGCCTGGCGTTGGGCGCGGCGCGATGGCGCATCGTCCGCATGCTGCTCCTGGAGAGTGTCATCCTGGCTCTGGCCGGCGGTGTGCTTGGAGTGGCGTGGGCCTACTGGAGCGTGCGGCTGTTCGTGGCGTGGGACCCTCTACACCTTCCGCGGCTCGCCGAAATCGCCGTCGACCGCGGTATGCTGCTGTTCACTTTCGGCCTGGCGGTCTCGACAGGCGTCATATTCGGCCTGGCGCCGGCGCTGCGCGTTTCGCGGCCCGATCTGAACGAGTGCCTCAAGGAGGGTGCCGAGCGCCAGGCACCCGGCGGACCGGTGCACGCGCGCGGGCGCAACCTGCTGGCGATCTCCCAGATCGCTCTCGCCATCGTGCTCCTGGTGGGCGGCGGCCTGCTGCTGCGCAGCTTCGTGCGGCGCGTCGGCGTGCCGCTCGGTTTTCGGCCGAACGGGCTGTTGGCCGTGGAACTTCCGAACGTCGCCAACCGGCAGATCGACCGGGTGTTGGAACGGATCCGGGCGTTGCCGGGCGTCCGCTCGGCCGGCGCCGCCACCGCCTTCCCTCAGGCGCCGCCGGGGTACAGCGGCAGCTTTGCCGTCGGAGATGGCGAAAACGCCGGCAGGCAACTCGAAGCCGGCATCATCCTGGTCACTCCGGATTATTTCCGCACGGCCGGTATGGCGCTGCGCGAAGGGCGGTTCACGGGGGATGCGGACACCGCGGATGCTCCCAAGGTCGCGGTGGTCAATGAAGCCCTCGTGCGCCGGTACTTTCGCGGCCAGAGCCTCCTCGGCCACAATGTGCAGTCCACCGACAAGAAATGGTGGCGGACGGTGGTGGGAGTGGTCGCCGACGCGAAGAGCTTCGGCGTGGATGGCGACCCCATGCCGACGGTCTATGTACCCTACCGCCAGAATTCATGGAACAACGCCACCTACCTCATCGTGCAGACGGCCGTGCCCCCCGCGGCTCTGGCGTCAGCCGTGCGCAAGGAAATTCGGGCCGTGAGCACGCGCTGGGTTCTGAAGATCGACACCATCGAGGCCCTGCTGGCGGAATCGGTCGCGGTGCCGCGGTTCTACCTGGTGCTGGTGGGTGCGCTGGCCGGGCTGGCCCTGGTGCTGGCCGCCATCGGCATCTACGGCGTGGTCGGCTACTCGGTAGCGCAGCGCAAGCACGAATTTGGGGTGCGAATGGCCCTGGGAGCCGCCCGCAGGGACGTGTTGTTCATGGTCCTCCGGGAGAGCTCCGCGGTCATTCTGGTGGGAGTGGCCTTGGGCCTGATGGGCGCCTGGGCCTCGACCCGCGCCCTGGAGAGCCTGCTATTTCAGGTACACGCGAGAGATGCGGTCTCGTTCGCCATGGCCTCTGTTCTGCTCGCCGCGGTCGCTCTGGCCGCCTGTTTTATCCCCGCGCGCCATGCTACCAAGATCGATCCCATGATCGCCCTCAGACACGAATAGACAGCCGCAACGCGCCGGCGCGAGGCCTGCGTACGGCGGCGCCGGAGCCTGCCGGCCGTTCCGCATTCACCGGTGCAGAGGGCGCGGTCACACCGGGCCGTCCGGTAACGCCTGTCACGCTGTACGCCGTCAGGCGCCGCTGTCAGGCCCCGCCGCGCTCTCGGCCGAAATGGCGTAAACTCTTGGTTCTCCCATGCAGCTTCATCCCATCGACTGGATTATCGCCCTGGTTTCGGTGCTCATCTGCTTCGTGCCCGCGCTGTTCTTCGGCAAGCGCTCGGGGAAGAACACCGCCGAATTCTTCGCCTCCGGCCGCTCCGTGCCGTGGTGGCTGGCCGGGCTTTCCATGGTGGCGACGACTTTTTCCAGCGACACGCCCAACCTGGTGGCCAATTTCGTGCGCACGGAAGGCGTCGCGGGCAACTGGCAGTGGTGGGCGTTCACGCTCACGGGCGTCGCCACCGTCTTCTTCTACTCGAAGCTGTGGCGGCGCTCGGGCGTGCTCACCGACCTGGAGTTCTACGAGCTGCGCTACTCCGGCAGGGCGGCCAGCGCGGTGCGCGGCTTCCGCGCGGTCTACCTGGGGCTGTTCTTCAATTGCATCATCATGGCCACGGTGAACCTGGCGGCCTGCAAGATCGCCGCCGTGCTGTTCGGGTTCGAGCGCTGGCAGACCCTGCTCGCCGTGGGACTGCTGAACGTGGCCTTTGCGGCGCACTCCGGGCTGTGGGGCGTGCTGGTGATCGACATGGTGCAGTTCTTCATCAAGATGTCGGCGGTGATTGCCGCCGCGTATTTCGCCGTGCGCCTGCCGCAGGTGGGCGGGATGAGCGGCCTGGTGGAGAAGCTATCGCACGTGCGCGGGCCCGGCGGGCTGAACTACCTGAACATGCTGCCCGACTTCACGAACAACTGGGACCTGGCGGTGGCCGTGTTCATCATGCCCATCGCGGTGCAATGGTGGTCCGTCTGGTACCCCGGCGCGGAGCCCGGCGGCGGCAGCTACATCGCGCAGCGCATGCTGGCGTCGAAATCCGAGAAAGACGCGCTGGGCGGCACCCTGTTTTTCAACGTCGCGCATTACGTGCTGCGGCCGTGGCCGTGGATCCTGGTAGGGCTGGCGTCGCTGATCGTGTATCCCGAACTGGCCGACATTCAGCGGTCGTTCCCCCACCTGGACCCCAAGCTCATCGGCCACGACATCGCCTTCCCCGCCATGCTGCGCTTTCTGCCGGTGGGGTGGATGGGCCTCATGCTGGGCGGATTGATCGCCGCCAACTCGTCCACCATCCTCACCCATCTCAACTGGGGCGCATCGTACCTGGTGCACGATTTCTACCGCCGCTTCGTGAAGCACGGCGCCAGCGAGAAACACTACGTGGTGGCGGGCCGCCTGGCCACGGTGGGCCTCTTCCTGGCCTCTTCGGCGATGGTGTTCGCGCTCGACACGGCCAAAGACAGCTTCAACGTGATCCTGCAAATCGGCGCCGGCACCGGCCTGCTCTACCTGGTGCGCTGGTTCTGGTGGCGGGTTACGGCGTGGTGCGAGATCGTGGCCATGGGCAGCTCTTTCGGGATGTCGCTGCTGTTTCTGATCCTGGCGAAGAACGGCGCGGCGCCCGGTACGCATCAGCAACTGCTGATCACCATCATCTGCACCACCATCTGCTGGGTAGCCACCGCTTACCTGGGACCGCAAACCGATCCGCGGGTGCTGGAGTCGTTCTATAAGAAGGTGCGACCCTTCGGCCCCGGCTGGCGGCGCATCCGCGTGCGTGCGGGCATCTCCGCCAACGAAGCGGCGCTCGACGCCGCGGGCGCGAATTTTCCGCTGGCGCTGCTCGGCTGGGTGTCGGGGTGTGTCATGATCTGGTCGGCGCTGTTTACCGTGGGAAATTTTCTCTACGGCCGCACGAACTATGCCTTTGCGCTGCTGGCGGTGTTCGTGGTGAGCGCGGGGTTCCTGATTCGCGTGGTCAACCGCCTCTGGAGGTGAGTATGAACCAAGATCCGAAGAACTCTTCGCGGCGCGACTTGTTGCGGTTCGCGTCGCTGGCTTCGCTCGGCATGAAACTGTCCGCAGCCGCTCCCCAGCAAGCCGCGCCGGCCGCAGGACGCAGCGTCTCGGGCATGAAGTTCGAAGCGAAAGACAGCGTGCGGCTGGGCTTCATCGGCATCGGCGGACGCGGCACCGAGCTCATCAAGAACTTCACCGCCATTCCGCAGGTGCAGGTGACGGCGCTGTGCGACACCGTGAAAGAGAAGGTGGACAACGCGCAGGCCAAACTGGAGCAGGCGGGAAGCAAGCCTCCGGCGGCATATCATTCGAGCGAGCGCGCGTTTGAGGAGTTGGTGAAGCGCGACGATATCGACCTGGTCGTGATCGCGACGCCGTGGATCTGGCATGTGCCCATGGCCGTGGCGGGCATGAAGCAGGGCAAGCACGTGGCCGTGGAGGTGCCCGCCGCGCGCACCATCGGCGAGTGCTGGGAGCTGGTCGACACCTCGGAGAGCACGGCGCGCCACTGCGTCCAGTTAGAAAACTGCTGTTACGATTACAACGAGCTGCTGGTGCTGAACATGGTGCGGGCCGGCGTTTTCGGCGAGATCACGCACGGCGCCTGCGCCTACAACCACGACCTGCGCGGCATCCTGTTCTCCGATGAAGGCGAAGGGCTGTGGCGGCGCTTCGAGCACTTCAACCGCAACGGCAACCTGTATCCCACGCACGGCCTCGGACCGATGGCGCACTACATGGAGATCAACCGCGGCGACCGCTTCGAGTACCTGGTGTCGATGAGCTCGCCGGTGGCGTCGCTCGCGGCCTATCGCAAGGAGCATCTGGCGGCCAATGATCCGCGGCAGAAGGAGGTGTACCGCTGCGGGGATCTGAACGTGAGCCTGATCCATACGGCCAAGGGGCGGGTAATCACGCTGGAGCACAACGTCTCCACGCCGCAGCCGTACGACCGCATCAACCTGATCGCCGGGACCAGGGGCATGTTCCGCGATTACCCGCCGCGGATTTATGTGGATGGCTCGGGCAAAGAGGAGTTCGGACCGATCGACCCCTACAAAGCGCAATACGAACATCCCTGGTGGAAAGAGACCGGCGACCTGGCGCGGCAACTGGGCGGGCACGGGGGCATGGATTTCGTGATGGCCTACCGCCTGGTGCAGGCGATGCGCCAGGGCACGGCGCCGGACATCGACGTCTACGACGCGGCGGCGTGGAGCGCGCCGGGTCCGCTGAGCGAGCTGTCGGTGGCGCAGGGCAGCGCGCCGGTGCGCTTCCCCGATTTCACGCGGGGGAAGTGGCAGGCGGGGTAGGCCTCCTGGCCTGCCCCGGGACCACCTTGGTGCGCAGGCCATTTTTCGCGGACTAACGTCGTGCAGAACTATCGCAAAGCCGCACGCGACGTGGCTTCGGAAAATGGCGGCGCTCGAAAAACCGCTGCCGGGGGGGGCGGCGTGTCACGGGTGTTATCCAGTTGTGAACGTTCCGTCTGCCGCGCCGTCCCCTGCGTATGGGCTTCCCACTTTTCCAGCTTTTCGTATCGCAGGCCAAGCGGTTGTGTCAAAGCTGTGCAGAACACGGGACATGCAGAACACGGAACAGACGGAACGTTTCCTGGGGGCGAAAATTCTTAAGTAACGTTTCATCTGGCCCCGAGTTTTCCCCGTGGAAGCAGTTCCGCCTGCTCTTACCTTGCATCTTCGCGTTTGCCCCGTTTCGATGATTGATCAGCCGCGATGCTGTGCGGATCCACTGCTTGGATGGGATAGCCAGAAGGGTCGTGCGGCTGAAGGTACCAAACCCGCCTCTCAAACACACCTGGGCTGATCGAGGGGGCATGGGCCTGCAGCGTTGCATAGGCAACATAGTGTCGCATCCGACGAGGGGGCGCACCAGCTCGTCGGGCGAACTTGGCCGTGGTCTCCCGGACGAATAGGGACTCCTTGGCCACTGGGTCCAGCCAAACGATGCCGGCCTCCCATTTGGGGTCGTATTGGAACATGGGGCTCAGGCTCATTGAAGACCTCACATCTACTGGGTATGCGTCACCATTATCCCGCGGAGATTTCGGCACAACAAGCGCGTGGAACATTCGGTGTGGGGACTCTGGTCAGCAAAACGCGTCACCCTGGAAGGCGCATCCCGTGCGCTCCCCGATTTCTCGCGGGGAAAATGGCAGCAGGCAGCGGCCACGATGTCGGACTGAGGGGCGCACCACGCCGGTCAGAGCCGACCTCAGAGCTCTTGCGTTATTACAAATCTTGTTATAATGGGTCTGAGAGGATTGCGCCTTGCGCCCGGAACTTCTGCGATCGGCACGTCAGACAGCGGGTCTGACACAACAACAGGCAGCGGACCGGTTGGGCGTGTCCCAGGCATATCTCGCCCTTCTGGAGGGTGGCCGGCGGCCGGTCACTGCCCAACTCGGACTAAAGATCGTGAAGCTGTACGGCCTCGGTCCTACTGCGCTGCCGCTGGAGGCCGCCAGCGTCGATTCGTGGAATTCCTCGTCCCTGGCGGCGGCACTCGCCAGGCTCGGCTACCCCGGCTTCCGGCAGTTGCGCGGAGTCGGCACGAAGAATCCCGCTCTCGTCCTGCTTGCCGCTGTTGCCGCACGGGACGTGGAGGTCCGCGTGGTCGAGGCGCTGCCCTGGCTCCTGGTCAAATACAGCGATCTCGATTGGGAGTGGCTGATTCGCGAGGCCAAGTTGCGGGACGTCCAGAACCGGCTCGGATTCGTCGTCATGCTGGCGCGGCACGTCGTAGAGAAACGGGGCGACACCCTGGTGACTGCCCGGCTTCGCGAAATTGAGGAGATCCTGGACCGCGCCCGCCTGGTCCGCGAGGACACTCTATGCCAATCGTCCCTCCCGGACGCAGAACGCCGCTGGCTTCGGCAGACGCGCTCCGTCGAAGCCCGCCACTGGAATTTGCTGACGGATCTGAATGCCCAACTCTTGCCCTATGTCGCATGACCGGCCACCGGAGCCCTGGCACTCGTTCTTTCTTGAGATCGACAAGACCTTCGACCGCCCCGTCGCCCTTCACTGCATCGGCGGCTTCGCGATGGCGATGCTATATGGTTTGCCGCGTCCGACGGTTGACGTCGATTGCCTGGCGATCGTCCCGGGTCGAGGAGACTGCGCCCCTCCAATTGCTTGCGGGAGAGGGATCCGCGTTGCACAAGAAGTACGGCGTATACGCACAGCATGTTGGGATCGTGACCGTTCCCGAGAATTATGCCGACCGCCTGACGTTGATGTTCCCGTCGGCATATCGCACATTGTCGCTCCTGGGGCTCGAAGCGCACGACCTCGCCTTATCGAAATTGGAACGGAACTCGGCTCGCGATCGAGAAGATGTGAAATACCTCGCCCGTGCAGTTCCACTCGATCTCGCGGTTCTTGAGGGCCGATATTTCTCGGAGCTTCGACCGTATCTTGTGAATACGGAGCGCCACGATCTAACGCTGCGGCTCTGGCTTGAAATGCTGGCCGGCGGTTGATGTTCTGTCAGTCTCCGGGGCAGGGCACGATTACAACGAGCTGCTGGTGCTGAACATGGTGCGGGCCGGCGTTTTCGCCGAGATCACGCACGGCGCCTGCGCCTACAACCACGATCTGCACGGCATCCTGTTCTCCAATGAAGGAGAGGGGCTGTGGCGGCGCTTCGAGCACCTCAACCGCAACGGCAACCTGTATCCCACGCACGGCCCCGGACCGATGGCGCACTACATGGAGATCAACCGCGACCGCTTCGATTACCTCGTGTCGATGAGCGCTCCGGGTCCGCTGAGTGAGCAGTCGGTGGCCCAGGGCAGCGCGCCGGTGCGCTTCCCCGATTTCACGCGGGGACGAGTGGGGTAGGCCTACCGGCCTGGCCCCGGACCAAGTTGGTCTGGCCGCTTCGAAAGCAGTTTGTTTTCAACGCCGGTTTTCCGGGCCCGGACCAACTTGGTCCGGAGGCCATTTTTCGCGGACGAACGCCGTGCAGAACCATCGCGGAAGCCGCGCGCGGCGTACTTCGGAAAATGGCGGCGCTCGAAGAATCGCTCGGGTGGGTGCCGCCGTGGAGGGCGTGTGCGACTCGCTTTCGACCAGTCCCGTTCTTGGTGCACAATCCCAAAGCGCCTACTCCGAAATCACCCCAATCGTCCTCAGCCACGTCTCCACCAACTGAGGCCATGCCGTCACCGGAAACTTCGTTCGCCGCAGTCCGAACGCGTGCCCGCCTTGAGCATACAAATGCATCTCCACGGGCACGCTCGCGTTCTTCAGCGCAATGTAGTAAGCCAGAGAGTCGGCTACGTTGTCCACATGGTCGTCCTCGCACTGCAGCAAGAACGTCGGCGGCGTCTGGGGGGTCACTGGGAGTTCGGGGTTCAACGAAAGATGTTTATCGGCGGACGCCGGATGAGGAACCACGAACTTTTTGGTGCCTTGCTTAGCATCCCATTCCGCAGCGGAAAGCGACAGATGGCCTGGATAGATAGGGACCGCGAAGTCCGGCCGGCAGCTTTCTTTGTCGGCGACATCGACAGCCGGGTACAAACGCTTCGCGTAGTGCGTGCTGATCGCTGCCGATAGATGCCCACCTGCCGAAAACCCGAGCACGCCAATCTTGTGAGGATCGATGTGCCACTCCGCCGCGTGCAAGCGCACTAGTCCCATGGTCCTCTGCGCATCTTCCAACGCCATCGGTGATTCCGGATATGGTCCCGATTTCGGATACGGCCCCACATCCGTCACGCGGTATTTCAACAGCACACACGTGATCGCTTTCGGCGTCAGCCAGTCACAGACCTCCGTGCCTTCGAGATCGATGGCAAGAACCTGATAGCCCCCGCCAGGAAACACGACCACCGCAGCGCCGGTATTCTTTCCCCTCGGTGAGTAGACCGTCATCGTAGGCCGCGTCACGTTGCTCACACTAACTGCCGGCCTCCCGCCGGGAAGAAAGTCTTTCCCCGACGTCTCAGCGTACTCTGGCCCCGCGACAGGCTGCGGATCAGGGGCCGCCCCCGGCCATATCGGTATCTGCGTATGTCCCGGCGAAGGCTGCCACACAGGCTTCTGCGCGCTCAGACTGCCAAACGCTGACATAACATAAAGAGCAAAGATCAAAGGCTTCATCGAAATGCTCCAGAGTCAGGATAGAGCAACACGAACTCTTATCTTAAGACAGGCACGGATGACCTGGCTTCACTGACCTCCGGCTGGTCGGCCATCCGTACGGAGATCTGGCGGGCGTTCCGGTGGAGAGGACTCTCCGA
Organism: Terriglobia bacterium; assembly: GCA_020073615.1. Classification (GTDB taxonomy): domain Bacteria; phylum Acidobacteriota; class Terriglobia; order Bryobacterales; family Bryobacteraceae; genus JADGNR01. The sequence continues at coordinate 10,648 of JAIQEX010000076.1, read as the reverse complement.
CTCGTGCATCAATCGACCGCCATCCGTAAGGCGGCGCACACAGTTAAGGAACGTCCGGCTGCGGGACATCATCTGGGTGGGCCAGGAAAAAGATCTCGGAAGGCCGTCGCGGAATTCGATGGCCAGAATATCACCGCTGAAGACGACCGACACGCGATGGAAAGGATCGCGGTGCCACCTTGTGGCCTCACCAGGTGCAAGAAACAATCGCCGTACTACTGTGGTTCCGCGGTGAGGAATCGTTTCCTCGGACATTGCTCCACGTTAGCCATTTTCCCATAACGAACCCGGACCTGAGCGGGACCTCCGTTTTGACCCAACGGTTGCCAACTCCAGGAAGGTCGGCTTAACCGGCCCTCTGTTCAGAGCGGCCGGTAAATGCTGCGGCGTGGGGCCGCACCGCGGGTGACCGCCACACCGGCGCTTCCCCGCGGGAATTTTGGGATTCCCTATCAGGCGGGCGGCCCTTCAAAGTGGTATTTTCCTTGTGTGGACGAAGCACAGCGGCTACGCGAAATCGTGCTTGATTCGCTCGATCAAGAGCAGGATGCGAACGGTTTCGCGCGGCGCGCTTATCGAAGCCGGACGCAGTTTTATCGCGTGTTCCGGGCAATGATCGAGGAGACGCCGGTTGCCATGCGCCGGAGGCTGCTTCTGGAGAGGGCGGCATGGCAGTTGTCTCGCACCCAACTCCCGGTGACTGACATCGGTCTCGACGCGAATTACGGATCGCTGGAAGCGTTCACCCGGGCGTTCCGAAATGCCTTCGGCGTTTCACCGAGCCTCTATCGCCGCATGGGGGCGACGTACACGCACCTCCACACAGCGAATGGAATTCACCACCGTTCCGGTAAGGATGACACGAAAGGAGCAGGTCTATTCATGGATCTCTTTGATATCTTCTCCGGCCAGGAGTCCTGGCATACGCGACGCCTTCTCGATCTGGCGAAGACGCTGAACGGCGAACAGTTGGACCGCCCTCTGAACAACCAGATACGTGTATTTCCATGGGATGGCCCGGATCGGAGCCTACGCCAGCTTCTGGACCGGATGGTGCAAACCAAGGAAGCCTGGGCCGCGGCACTGACGGGCGGCAGTGCGCCCCTGTTTGACAATGCCCCACCGGAGGACCGAACTCCTTCGGCCATGCTGGCGCGCCTGGAGAAAGCGGATCGCGCGTTCCACAGCGTACTCACAGATGTCCGCAATCGGAGCGCTTGGGAGGACACGTTTGTCGATGCGCTATGCGAACCCCCGGAAACCTTCACCTTCGGCGGCATGTTCGCGCACGTGATTACCTTCAATGCCTACCGGCGGATGGTAGCCATCGATGTGCTGCGGGGCCTTGGATTGCAGGTTGAGGGTGTTGGCTGTCCCATGGAGTACCTCGAGAGCCTGGCGAAGGCGTGAGACCGGCGACTCCCGGCGATCGAGACGAACCCGGTAACCGGTGGTTGCTCGACTTCTCCCGGTTGAGGTGAATTCCCGGCGCGGGCCACGGGCCGCGTTGTGGGAAGCCCGGTCAGCCATGGGGACGGGCTGGGAGGCCTGCTCCACTGCGACACATCCGGCTGGTCCTGCTCCTCGTCGGTTTCGCCGTAGACGTGGTAGTAGTAGCTGGCCAGGCCGCAGCCGGCCAGCAGCGCCAGCAGGATGCCGAACCACTTCAGCGTCCCGGAATTCCAGGGCTGCTCGCGCGCCACCGCGGCGGCCGTGGCTTTCACCGCGGCCAGCGCCGCGCCCGCGCCCAGGCCTAGCTTCAAATACCACGGCATCAGATCGAGATGGCTCTGGCCGCCTACCTGGCTCCAGAGCACGAAGACGGCGATCAGAGCGATCAGAAACTGGGTGGCGTAAGCGAGGCGAAGGAGGGGCATGAGGAGCGCCGAATCTTCATCTTAGAGTATCCTGAAAAGAGATGGGCCATTCCCGCCCGGAGCTCTCCCGCTCCCGGCATCAATTCCAAAATGCGTTCCGGCTGGCGATGGATTCCATCCGCGCGCACAAGCTGCGCAGCTTCCTCACGCTGCTGGGCGTGATCATCGGCGTGGCCAGCGTGATCATGGTCGGCGCCGCCATCGAAGGGCTCGGGGTGTACGCGCAGCAGAGCACCGCCAAGGCCTTCGGGTCGGAATCGTTCCTGGTGGCGCAGATCGCCGCCACCGGGCGGCTGAGCCGCCGCGAGTTGTTCGACAAGCTGAAACGCAATAAGCCGATCCGCACCGCGGACGCGCGCTTCGTGGAAGCCGCCGAGGGCGAGCGGGTCCTCTACAGCCCCTACCGCAACCACCTCTCCGACGTGAAGCGCGAAAACCTGATCTGCGAAGACACCAGCATTATCGGCGTTGCGGCCGACATGGCCGACATCCGCGACATCGGTGTGGTCGAAGGGCGCTTCTTCACGCAGCAGGAGGACCATTCGCGCGCCTACGTCGCGGTGATCGGCGACACCCTCAAGAGCACGCTGTTTCCCGGAGACGCATCGCCGCTCAACCGGATCGTGCGCATCGATGGCGTGGAATTCACGGTCATCGGTGTGCAGGAACGGCTGGGCTCGGCCTTCGGGCGCGATCAGGACAAGTCCGCCTACATTCCCGTGACCGCGTTTGACCGCCTGTATGGCTCGGGCAACGGCTTCGCGCTGTTCGGGCGCCCCAAGCCGGGCTCGGGCCTCACGCTCCAGGACGCCTTGGATCTGACGCGCGTGACGCTGCGCAACCGCTTCCACGCGCGGCCGGGCCAGCCGGACAACTTCGACACACTCACCCCCGACGCCATCCGCGGCTTCATCGATCAACTGCTGGCCATGGTGGCCGCGGTGGTGGTACCGGTCACCTGCATCTCGCTGGTGGTGGGCGGCATCGTCATCATGAACATCATGCTGGTGAGCGTGACCGAGCGCACGCGCGAGATCGGCATCCGCAAGGCGGTGGGCGCGCGCGTGGACGACGTCATGCTGCAAATCCTGATCGAGGCGGTGGTGCAGGCCGGCATGGGCGGCGCCCTGGGCGTGGCGCTGGGCGCCCTGGTCACCATGCTGCTGGGGCGGATCTTCGATCTCTCCCTGCACATCACCGCCGGATACGTCGTTCTGGCGTTGGCGGTATCGGGCATCGTCGGCGTGGTCTCGGGCTGGTACCCGGCGCGGCGCGCGGCCCGAATGGACCCGGTGGTGGCGCTGCGTGCGGAGTAACCGGTGAATATCAGCGCCAGCGAAAACATGCAGATGGCCGTCTACGCGGTGTGGAGTCACCGCTTCCGCTCGCTGCTCACCATCCTGGGCATCGTCATCGGCATCACCACCGTGGTGACCGTGGCCTCGCTGCTCACCGGCCTGCGCCAGGGCGTGGTGGTCTTCTTTCAGGAGCTCGGTCCGGACAACATCTTCCTGTTCCGGACCACGGGCGACCCCAGCCAGGACTCGCGGATTCCCAAGGAGGCCAAGCGGCGCGCGCTGAAACCGGAGTACGCCGATTTCATCAAGCGCTGGTGCTTTTCGGTGGCGGACACGGGCCTCGAGGTGGTGCTGCCGCCGGTGGTGGACGGCAAGCCGATCACCGCGCGCGTGCCCGGCTACGAATCCGACACCATCAACGTCTCCGGCCAATCGCCCAACATGGCCGACATTTCGCCGCGCGATTTCGCTTCCGGCCGCTTCTACACGTACGAAGAAGACCGGCGGAGCGCGCACGTGGCGGTGATCGGCGCCGGCGTGGCCGAGGCGCTGTTTCCCACCGGCCACGCCGTGGGCCGCACCATGATGATGGATGGCGCCGAGTACGGCATCATCGGAGTGTATGCCAAGGCCAAGGGCGGCTTCTTCGGCGAAAACGGCATGGACAACGCCATCGTCATTCCGCTGGGAACGGCGCGCAGCCGTTACCCGCAGGTGGACCGCTTCATGATCATCGCCCAGGCCAAAACGGGGAAGCGCGAGGAGGCGTATGCGGAAGTCGAGGGCGCCATGCGCCGCTTGCGCCACCTGGCGGCCGGCACGGCCAACGATTTTTCCATCTCCACCCCTGACCAGATCATCCAGCAGTTCGACCGCATCACCGGCTTGATCGGCCTGGTGGCCATCGCCATTTCCGCCCTCGGCCTGCTGGTGGGCGGCATAGGGGTCATGAACATCATGCTGGTGAGCGTGACCGAGCGCACGCGCGAAATCGGAGTGCGTAAGGCCCTGGGCGCGCGGCGGCGCGACATCATCGGCCAGTTCCTGGTGGAAGCCATGACCCTGACCGGCGCGGGCGGCGTCATGGGCATCCTCATCGCCGTCCTGCTCACCATGCTGGTGGGCGCGCTGGTGCCCTCGCTGCCCTCGCAGGTGCCCGCCTGGGCGCTGTTCGCGGGCTTCAGCGTTTCCGTGGCGGTGGGAGTCTTCTTCGGAGTGTGGCCCGCCGTGAAGGCCGCGCGCCTGGATCCGGTGGAGGCGCTGAGGTATGAATAGATGGCGCTGCTGGTAAGCTGCGCTTCCCTCTCCAAGAGCTTCGGCGCGCGCACGCTGTTCCGGGACATTTCCCTCGGCATCTCCGAAGGCGAACGCCTGGGTCTGATTGGCGCCAACGGCTCGGGAAAATCCACGCTGCTCGGAATTCTGTGCGGGCGGATGGAGCCCGATTCCGGGTCGCTCTCGATGCGCCGCAATACGCGCGTGGGGTACGTGCCGCAGCAGGTCGATTTCGCGGGCGATCAATCGGCCGCGGAGATCGTCGCCGCGGCCATCGCCGAGGAGCGCCTCGACCCCCTGGAGCGCGCCGCGCGCATCAACCAGACGCTGGGACGCGCCGGCTTCACCGGCGGTGCCGTGCGCGCGCAATCGCTTTCCGGCGGATGGCAGCGGCGCCTGGCCATCGCGCGCGAGCTGGCCCTCCAGCCCGACCTGCTGTTTCTCGACGAGCCCACCAATCATCTCGACCTGGAGGGCATCCTGTGGCTCGAAAAACTGCTGGCCACCGCGCCCTTCGCCAGCGTGGTGGTGAGCCACGACCGCTACTTCCTCGACAACGTGGTCAACGATATGGCGGAAATCGACCGCGTCTATCCGCAAGGCATCTTTCGCGTGGAGGGCAGCTACAGCCAGTTCCTGGAGAAGAAGGAGGAGTTTCTGCTGGCGCAGTCGCGGAGCCAGGAATCGCTGGCCAACCGCGTGCGGCGCGAAGTGGAATGGCTGCGCCGCGGCCCCAAGGCGCGCACCGGCAAGTCGCGCGCGCGAATCGACGCGGCCGGCCGGCTGATGGGCGAGCTGAGCGATCTGGAATCGCGCGGCGCCAAAGGCGTGGCGCAGATCGATTTCACGGCCACCGACCGCCGCACCAAACGGCTGGCCGCGGCGGAGGGCGTCGCCAAGGATCTGGGCGGCCGCACGCTGTTCCGCGATCTGAGCTTCACGCTGCAACCCGGCTCGCGCCTCGGGCTGGTGGGGCGCAACGGCACTGGCAAGACCACGCTGCTGCGCATTCTGACGGGCGAGCTCGAGCCGGACGCCGGCCGCATCGAGCGCGCCGACGCGCTGCGCGTGGTCTACTTCGACCAGGCGCGCGAACAGCTCGACGCCGCGCAGACGCTACGCCAGGGGCTGGGCGCGCACGGCGACACGGTGATCTTCCGCGACCGCCCAATACACGTGGCCGGCTGGGCCAGGCGCTTTCTGTTCGACGCCGGCCAGCTCGACCGCCCCATGGCGAGCCTCTCGGGCGGCGAACAGGCGCGCGTGCTCATCGCACGGCTTATGCTCCAGCCGGCCGACCTGCTGCTGCTCGACGAGCCCACCAACGATCTCGACATTCCCACGCTCGACGTGCTCGAAGAGAGCCTCGCCGATTTTCCCGGCGCGCTGGTGCTGGTGACCCACGACCGCTACCTGCTCGACCGCGTGTGCACGAGCGTCCTCGGTCTCGACGGCCAGGGCGGGGCACAGCTCTACGCCGACTACTGGCAATGGGAGCAGGCGGAACGGGCGCCGGGGCCGCTCACGCCCAAGGCATCCCCGCCACCGCGCCCGGTTTCCGCGCAGAAGAAGCTCTCCTACCTGGAAGCCCGCGAGTGGGAAGCCATGGAAGAGCGCATCCTCGGAGCCGAGCGCGAGCTGGAAGCGATTCGAACCGAAATGCAATCGCCCGAAGTAGTCTCCGACGGCGTGCGGCTCCACGACTGTTACCGGAGACTGCAATCCGCCGAAGCGGGTGTGGCGGCGCTCTATGCAAGATGGGCGGAGCTCGAGGCCAAGCAAGGCGCCGGCGGTTAACTCAGGGGCGGGGCCCTGTGCTCACAAGCGGGGCGGCGCGAAAAATTCTCGCGGGTCGAGCGCCTCGATCCGCCACCTTTTGCCTTGCTTCGCCACCCGGCACTTCACCGTCTGCCTCCGGCGCGTGCCCCCGCCGGCATCCTGCCGCTGGTCGATCCGCAGAATCCAATCGACTGACACCGTACGCGCGCGATCGTCTCCGTCGTTGGCCAGAAACTCGATGGAGGACTGCAGTTCGGCTTCGCGCACCAGGCCCGTCACGTCGTCCCGCAGCTTCTCGAACCCTGCCATGGCCGGGTCGAATCCTTCCAGGAACGCGCCGGCGTTGCCTTCGCTCAGGGCTGCGGCCAGGGAGGCAAACAGGTCCGAAACCTCCTGTTCGGAATCCGGCCGCGGGGCGGCGGAGTGGCACAGGGCGAGGGCGGCGAACGATAGCAATAACGTGCGGCGTCTCATCTCAGGTCCGGTAGCTGGCGTTGATGCGGATGTATTCTTCGGTGAAGTCGCAAGTCCAGAAGCGCGCTTCGCCTTTGCCCCGGCCGCGGATGGCGACGCGGATTTCGCACTCCGGCGCATCCAGCTTCTTCTTCAACCCGGCTTCGGAAAACGGCGCCGCCACCCCGCCGCGGCACACCATCACATCCTGCAGGTGAATGTCGGTGCGGGCGGGCTGGAACGCCACGCCCGCGTTGCCGGCCGCGGAGAGGATGCGGCCCCAGTTGGCATCCGAGCCCGCCACCGCGGTCTTGACCAGCGGCGAATTGGCGATGGCGCGCGCCATCCGCGCCGCGGCATCGTTAGTGGGCGCGCCCGAAACCAGAATGGTGATCAGCTTCCGGGCGCCCTCGCCGTCGCGCGCGATGGCGCGGGCAAGCGATTCCATCACGCGCGCGATCTCCTCTTCCACACGGGGGAACTCGCCGACATCCGGCCGCACCCCCGAAGCCCCGTTGGCGAGCAGCACCAGGGTGTCGTTGGTGGAAGTGTCTCCGTCCACCGAGAGCCGGTTATAACTGCGCTCCACCGAGCGTTTCAGCATCGCACGCAGGTGCGCCACCGGAATTTGGGCGTCGGTCATCACGAATCCCAGGGTGGTGGCCATCCGCGGATGGATCATGCCGGAGCCTTTGGTCATGCCGGCAATGCGCACCACCCCGCGGCGCAGCTTCACCTCCCCGAACGCGGTCTTGGGCACCAGATCGGTGGTCATGATGGCGCGCGCCACATCTTCGAAGCCGTCCGGATGTAAGGCCTCCACCAACCGCGGCAGGGCGGCGACGATTTTCTGCGCGTCCAGCTCCACGCCGATCACGCCGGTGGAGGCGGGCAGAATTTGCGGAATCGGGTAGCGCAGCAGCAACGAGGCGGCCTTGCACGCGGCCATGGCCGCCTTTTCCCCCGTGCGTGTGGCGCAGTTGGCATTCCCGGCGTTGACCAGGATGGCGCCCACCTGTCCGTGCGACGCTTTCAGGAAGCGGCGGCACAGTTTCACCGGGGCGGCCTGCACCAGGTTCTGCGTGAACACGGCCGCGGCATTGGCCGGCAGACCGCTCACGATCAGCGCCACATCGTCTTTGGCCGCCTTGCGGATGCCGGCGTAGGTGGCGGAGTATAGATATCCGAGCGGTAATGTCACGCCCCGGTCTCTCCTAAGATTTCATTTTCGGCCAGACGCTGACCGTTGGCGAAATCGGCCGCGGGGATGCGTTTGCGCCCTTCGAGCTGCAGCTCGCGAAGCTCCAGGGCGCCGGAGCCGCAGGCCACCACCAGCGGCCGGACGCTGAGGATCTTCCCGCTTCCGCAGCTCTGTGCCGGCATGCCTCGCCCGGACACAACGGCCGTCCAAATGTGGAGCGTCTGCCCGCGAAAGGTGGTGTATGCCCCCGGCCACGGCTGCAGGCCGCGCACGCGATTATGAATCTCGGGCGCCGGCCGGCTCCAGTCGATCCGTCCATCCTCCTTCTTGAGCAGCGGCGCCCAGGTGGCCTGCGCGGAATCCTGCTTCTCCGGGACGATGGCGCCCGAGGCCAGTCCGCGGAGCGTCTCCACCAGCAGGCGCGCTCCCATTGCCGCCAGTCGGCCGCCCAGCGCGAGGGCATCCTCCTCCGCGCCGATTTCCGTCTCCGCCTTCAGCAGCATGTCCCCGGTGTCCAGGCCGGCATCGATGCGCATGGTGGTCACACCGGTGCGCGTTTCGCCGTTGAGGATGGCCCACTGCACCGGCCCGGCGCCGCGGTACTTCGGCAGGAGCGAGGCGTGCACGTTGACGATGCCGAGCGGCGCCAGATCGATCACCGCCTGCGGAATGATCTGGCCGTAGCCGACCACGACCATGGCATCCACCGCCAGCCCGGCGAGAAACTCCACCGCTTCGGGACGCCGCACGCGCTCCGGCTGATAGACCGGCAAACCCAGGCGCAGGGCGGTCTCTTTCACCGGCGGGGGCGCGGCGTGCTGCCCGCGGCCGCGCGGCCGGTCCGGCTGGGTCACCACCGCCAGCACTTCGTGACCCGCTTCCACCACGCGTTCCAGCGTGGGCACGGCAAAGGCCGGCGTTCCCAAGAAAACCAGGCGCATGGGCCGCGCCTCAGCCCCAGTCCCCGGCGCGCTGGAGCTTCTTGATTTTGCGCTTCATCAGGTCGCGCTTCAAGGCGCTGATGTGCGTGATATACAGCCGGCCGTAGAGATGATCGGTTTCGTGCAGGAAGGCGCGCGCCAGCAGGTCTTCGCCCGTCCGTTCGAACTCCTCGCCCAGGGCGTTCTTGGCCCGCACGGTGACGCGCCGGGCGCGCCGCACCTGCTCGCGGAAACCGGGAATGCTGAGGCAGCCTTCCTCACCCACCTGCTTTCCCTCGATATGCACGATCTTGGGATTGATGAGCACCAGCTTGTCGGCGGGGTTCTCGCCGTTAGAGATATCGATCACCGCAATTTTCCGGGAGAAGCCGATCTGCGGCGCGGCCAGCCCCACGCCCTTGGAGGCATACATGGATTCGAACATGTCGATGAGGAACTGGTGCAGCTCGGGGGTGTCGAATTGCGTCACGTTTTCGGCTTCGCGCTCCAGCACCGGGTCGCCGAATCTCACAATCGGATAAACCATAGGAGTCAGAAACGTCTCACTTGTTCCAAATAGCCATCGTAATTCCGCCGCGTTTCCGCGAGCGAATCGCCGCCGAACTTTTCCAGAAACGCCTGCGCCAGCACGAGCGCCACCATGGCCTCGCCGATCACCCCGGCGGCCGGCACCACACAGACGTCAGAGCGCTCATAGGCGGCGAGCGCCGGCTCGCGGGTGGCGAAATCCACCGATTCCAGCGGCCGGCGCAGCGTGGAGATGGGCTTGAGCATGGCGCGCACCAGCACATCCTCGCCATTGGTCATGCCGCCTTCCAGGCCGCCCGCGCGATTGGCGCCGCGGAAGAAGTGCCCGGTCTCGCGGCGGTAGTGGATGGTGTCCTGCACCTGCGACCCGAAGCGGGCCGCGCCTTCCGCCGCAAAGCCGACTTCCACGCCCTTCACCGCCTGAATGGAGACCAGCGCCTGGGCCAGCCGGCCGTCGAGTCGCGAGTCCCAGGTCACGTGCGACCCGAGCCCGGGGGGCACATCGCGCGCCACCACCTCGAAAACGCCGCCCACCGTGTCGCCCGTGCGGTACGCCTGGTCGACCACCTCTTTCATGCGCGCTTCCGTTTCCTCATCCACGCAGCCCAGCAGCACCTGGTCGCGGCGGCTCAGCGCCACCAGCTCATCCCACGCCGCGGCGCGCTCCAGGCGAACCGCACCCACGGCGATCACGTGGCTCAGGACCGCGATGGCGAATTCGCCCAACAGCGCTTTGGCCATGGCGCCGGCGGCCACGCGCGCGGCGGTTTCACGCGCACTGGCGCGCTCCAGGATGTAACGCGCGTCGTGGAAGTTGTACTTCAGGGCGCCGGCCAGGTCGGCATGGCCCGGCCGGGGCCGCGTCACCGGCTTGCGCAGGTTTTCCCCGCCATCGTTGTCCTCGACGGGCAGCGCGTCGGTCCAGTTCTTCCAGTCCTCGTTCTGGATCAGGATGGCGATAGGGGAGCCGATGGTGCGCGAATGGCGGACACCGGCGACGATCTCGGCGTGGTCGGCCTCGATCTTCATGCGGCCCCCGCGGCCGTAGCCCTGCTGGCGGCGCCAAAGCTCCCGGTTCACCGCCTCGAGCGAGATGGGTATGCCCGCGGGCAGGCCCGCAAGCGTGGCCACCAGGCACTCTCCGTGGGATTCTCCGGCGGTCTCGAATCGCAACATTAGACGAGAGTTTTTATCGTAGCAGACTGGAACAATTCCCCGGTTCGGCGCGTACTACCATGGAGAACGGAGGCGTGGCGTGGTGAAGTTTCTGCTGTGGTGCATCCTGCTGGTGCTGTG
>JAIQEX010000225.1 GCA_020073615.1 Terriglobia bacterium | reverse complement strand
TAACTTGAGAGTACCGGGTTCCAACGCGTTAGGTAGCCTTGGGCTCGGCAACCTGCATGGTCAGTCGTGAGTGCTCGATACTCAGGTCGATCCACTGCTCGACCAGACTCTTAAACCGTTTGTGAGTCGCGATCTGGCGACGAAGATCCTTCACCCATTCCCGGCGGACGTACTCGGTGCGGCTCTTCATCCGACGCGTATAGCTGATCTGCCAATAGGCCCCGGCGTGGTGTTGGGGATCCTTGTACTGGCGGGTCAGCGACCCCGGGCGCATCGGACCGATCTCCAATAGCGCTGTCTTGACCCGATCAATCCTCCGCTCAATCTGCTGAATCCTTTTCTGGCTCATGAGGTCTCCTTTTGCGTTGTTAGTATAGCATATATATGCTATACTATGTTGCGACAATTGGCAAGCCCCGAATACCGAAGCATCGCACCACCCGGCTGGGAGGCCGCTCATGCTCTGGAATCACTGGTGTCTGGTGTGCGATTTGCGGTCCGCCTGCGCCCGGACCCGAACCTTCCTGTGGATGGCGCTCTGCCTGGCGGGAATGACCACTCGCAAGGATCTGCTCGGCGTCACCAGTATCGTGCGCGCCCTGGGTTTGGAGCCCGCCTGCTACGACCGGCTCCTGGACTTCTTCCACAGTTCGGCCTTGGACTTAACCAAGCTCACCCACGCCTGGTGTGCCCTGGTTTTCCGCGCTCACCCAGCCATCCTACGAGTCAACGGTAGGCCCGTCCTCGTCGGCGACGGCATCAAGGTCGCCAAGGCCGGACGCAAGATGCCCGGTGTCAAAAAACTCCATCAAGAATCGGACTCAAACAACAAGCCGGAGTACATCTTCGGCCACTCCTGCCAGGCGGTCGCCGTGCTCACCCAAGCCATGTCCAGCGTTTTCGCCTTGCCTTTGGCTTGTCGCATCCACGAAGGCGCGGTCTTTTCCAACCGCGACCACCGAACGCTCCTGGACAAGATGATCCTGCTGCTCGACTCGCTGGGTATGAAGGAACCCTGCTACTTTGTGGCCGACGCCTACTATGCCGCCGGTAACATCGTTCGCGGACTGCTGGCCCGCGGCAACCACCTGGTCACTCGGGTCAAAAGCAACAGCGTGGCTTTCTTCCCGGCCACACCCCCGCCCTCGCACAGGACGCGGGGCCGCGGCCGGCCCGCCAAGTACGGCAAGAAGATCAAGGTCGCCGCGCTGCTGCAACAGGCCGCCCAACTTCAGGAGGCGCCCAGCCCTGTCTATGGCGAGAAGGGGGTGATCCTGAGGTTCCGGGCCGCCGACCTATTGTGGCGTCCTGTCGGCATCCTCGTCCGCTTCGTCGTGGTGCTCCATCCTCTACGCGGCGCCATCCTGCTGATGTGCACCGATCTCACTGTGTCCCCACTGGACATCATCCGCATCTATGGCCTGCGATTCAAAATCGAAGTGTCTTTCAAACAGGCCCTTCGCGTCATCGGTGCGTATGCCTATCACTTCTGGATGGCAGCCATGACACCACTACGGCGCGTGAGCGGCAACCAGTACTTGCACCGCAAGTCCGCCGACTACCGCAATGCCGTCCGCCGAAAGATCGCGGCCTATCATCGCCACATCCAACTCGGCCTCATCGCCCAGGGCCTGCTTCAGATCCTCTCGGCGATCAAGCCCAATCTTGTTTGGCAATCATTCGGCTCCTGGATTCGTACCATTCGGCCAGGACTGGCCCCTTCTGAACAGGTCGTCGCCATTGCCCTCCGCAATACCTTTCCGGAATTTCTCGCAACTGCCGCCAAAACCGTAATCCTTGTGAAATTCCTACGCGACCGCCTTGACCTCTCCAGAGTTGAAGGAACCACTTTGGCCGCATGAGAGGACGCCCCCACAAATCGGTACTCTCAAGATAGTAAGTGAAGTTCGAGTAGAGATCGAACAGCGAGCGGGAGAGAAAGCCATCGGCGCGAAAGGTGTCGCCCGAGGAAAGCGACTTACTAAAGTAAGCCGAGAGCGTGCCCAGGCGGACGCGGCCGCCATCGGTGGGGTCGATGTAGCCGAAGCGGTCGAGGAGGCCGGCACTCACCAGGTCGAGCGGGAGCTGGCCCGAGGAGTAGAAATCGTTGCGGCCCGCGAGGACGCGGAAGCCGAGCTTCTCATCCTGGCCGAGCGCCGCGGTGTAATTGGCATTTACGTTGTCGCGGCGGTAGCGGCCGGGGTTCTGGAACGGACCGTCGGTGTAAGAACCCTCGTAGGCAATGTAGGCGTCGGTGTTCGGGGCGTCGGGGCTGTAGGCGAAGAAGCCGCGGCCGTTGTTGAAATTGCCGCCCTGGAGGCGCAGGGTGAACTGGTCGGGCAGTGACTCGCGCTGGCGGATGTGGACCACGCCGAGGCCGCTGAAATCGCCGTATTCGGCGCTGAAGGGGCCGTTGACAATGGTGACGCTTTGGATCAGCTCGGGACTGAGGGCCTTGAGCGAACCGAGGTAGCCCTGCCCGTGTCCCTGCGTGCCCTGGTTCTGCTGCACGTCGTCCACCAGGACTTTGAGGCCGCCGTTGACGCCGCCGTGATCGAGATTGAAGCCGAAGCGGCGGATCTCGAGCGACTTGCCGCCGCCTTCGTGCTGGCCGGCGTCGATGCCGGCATTCAGTTGCTCGAAGGCCTGGTCGTCGCGGCTGAACAGCGTGCGGTCGAAGACCTCGGCATTGCGCAGGTCGACGGCGGGTTCCAGGCTTTGGGCGGTGATGACGACGCTCGAATTCTGCTCTGCCAGTTTCTCGAAACGCAGATCCAGAAGCGCCGTTCCGGTTGCGGGAATGGTCACGGATTGCGTGCCCGGAAAAAAGCCGGGCGCCTGGATAACGACATCATAGGCGCCCGGCGCAGCGAGGAACTCATAGCGGCCCTGCTCGTCGGTGCGGGTCTCGGCGGGGGCGAGCGATGGCGCCGCCGGTTTCAGCTCGACGGTGGCGCCGGCGACCAGCTTGTTCTGCGGATCGAACACGCGGCCGGAGACGCCGGTGGCGGCGGTGGCGGCGCCGGCAAGGCAAAGGAAAGTGACGAGCAGTCGCATGCGATTCTCCGATGTTACTGCGCTTCGGCCACGGTCCGAATGTGGGAGGCAATCGCCTCCGCGTGATGCAGGACCTTGGGATCTTTCACGCCCAGGGCGACGGCCTCTTGTATCTCTGCGTTCGCTCGCGTGTAGTCGCCGTTGGCTGCCAGGGCCCAGGCGTAAGAATCGAGCGTGTAGACATCGTGGCGGCGGGCGGCTTCCCGCTGGGCGATCTTCAGCGCCTCGGCGGGCCGATTCGCGAAATCGGTGTAATAAGCGATGAGCTCGTGATTGGCGTTATCGGCGAGCGTGGATTCAAGCAGGGCTTGGCGTTCGAATTCGGTGAAGGCGGATGCGGCTTCGGATTTGCGGCCGGCCAGGTACAGGGCCTCGGCGAGCGCATACAGGTTCTCGGCGTGCGGCGCCGCGTCGTAGCGCTTCTGGGCGACGCGGACCTGGGACAGAATGCCAAGCGCGTAGTGGTAATTGGCAAACAGTCCCAACGCGCCGTTGGCGTAGAGCTCCGCTTTGGGCAGGTCGCCGCTCAACAGGCGGAGGTGGGCCATCTGCGTGAGGAGCCAGGCGCGGTCTTCGGTCTCCTGGTAGGGCGTGGCGTCGTAGGCCATCTGCATCATCTCGACGGCGCCCGAAAGATCGCCGTGCAGCTCGCGAAGATACCCGGCGCGAGTCAGTCCGGCTATGTTGCCGGCCCTGAGATCGAGCATCCACTGCGCCGCTGCGACGGCTTGGGTGTAATTGCCCAACTCGGCGTTGGCATCGACCAGATAGCCGTAGACGGTAACATCATCGGGCGTCTGTTTGTTGAGCCTGGTGGCGACTTCGAGAGCTTTGGCGAACTCGTGACGGCCGAGCAGAAGCCAGGTCTGCACTTTGCGGCCTTCGAAGTTGTCGGGCGAAATTTTGAAGGATTGCTGCAAGGTCTCTTCGGCTTTGGCGTAGTAAGTTACGTCGGATGATTCGCGGGCGCGGCGCGCATAGGCCATGGCCAGAGCGTTGTAATACGGATAGTGGCCGGGTTGTTTGGCGATTTGCTCCTGGGCCTTTCGGATGCCGGTTTCGGCGGGCGTGAGCGCGGGTGGCTGCGCGGCGGCGCAGGTGGCGGTCAGGGCGTAGATAAGATGAGTCAGTCGTAGGTTCATGGTTTCCTCGCTGGATTAGTTTCTCTTGATATTTTGGGGCAGGCGGGCCCAGAGGGCGCCCCGGCCTACCCCACTTATTAGTTGATGGGGCAGATGCCGTTGGGCTGGTTGGTGCAGCCCGCCTGGCCCGGGCAGGCGTGCGCGCTGTCGCGGCCGCTGTAAGCGGGCGCCAGGAACGGAAAGCCGGTGGACAGGGGGGCGGAGCCGGTGTTGACGCCATCGCCGATCGGGGTGCCGAACTTCTTGGCATCGGCCAGGATGCCGCCTACGGCGCGCGCGGCGATGTCCACTACGTCATCGACCGGCCGTCGCCCGTTGGGGAAGCCTCCGAAATCGCCCGCCAGGACCGCGAGTCGCTTCTCCGAACCGGCGGCCGTGGGCGGGATTCCGGTGTTGAGCCGCAGCAGATCGGCAATGGGGCCGACATCGGACGCCTTGCACCCGGGGCAGATGGGCGCCATGTACTGCACCAGGGGCAGCAAGTCGGTGCGCGGCGCGGGCGGCACGGGGATGCCGATGGAGGAGAAGATGTGGGCCAGCAGTGGATCGAGGAAGAAGGTGGCAAACTGCGCGTCGTTCTTGGGATCGTCCATGCTGAAGCGATCCTTGGAGCCGGTGCCGATGATCAGCTCATTGATCAGCGGGTTGCCCATGCGCTGCACCTGCGCCCAGCCCTCGCGCTCGTCGCCGTCGCCGGAGCGGCGCAGCACGCTGAGCCTTTTTCGCGACGTGCTGCCGTAAGTGCCGATGGCGGCCTGCTTATCGGCGGCGGCGTGGACCTTGTGGTCGCTGGTGAGCATGGCGATGGGCACTTCAAGCACGATGGTATTGACGTTGAAGCCGGCCACGGTATTGGGCGCGTAGTTGCTGTGGTCGTCGGCATCGATGTTGGGAGGAAGCACGCCGCCGCCGGCGGTCTTGCGGAAGTTGAGTGAGTCGAAGGCGGCCCCGAGGTCGATGAAAAACGGATCGGCGACGGTGCCCGCAAACACGCGGATGTTATCGCTCAGGTTGTAGACGCCCTGGGTGCGAAGCTGGGTGTAATTCGGCATGGTGCGCGGTCCGACATTAGTGGGGACGGCGAACAGAGACTGGCCGGCGCCGAGGTCCTGGCGGGTGCTCCTGGTGACCAGGGTGACGGTGTACGACTGGCGGAGATTCAGGCCCTCGGAGCCCGGGCCGTCGAGCGCAGTGATGGGTGGAATGCCCGCCAGGTTGCCGACGAAGCCGGTGAACACGCCGGGGGCGCGGATCTCGGTCTTGAAGTGGAACTGGAAGGTGACGTCCTCGACGCCATCGTTATTGTTGTCGACCTTGAATTCGTACAGAATCCCGGGATCGAAGGGGAAGTAATTGGGTCCGTTCGAGGGCTCCAGGAAGGGATCGACATTGAGGATCATGATCACCTTGTCGGGGCGTTCGGGGCTCACGTAGGCGAACCAGTCGGTAATGTCGGCTTTCTGGTCGAGCGCGGTGATGGGGGCTTCGCGGTGACTGGCGGCGAAGACCTGGGCCGGTTGGACGACAAGCGCCGCCATGGTGATGGCGAGCACAGAACGTAATAGCGATTGTTTTGCTGTAACAGTTCAAGTGGGCTACTTCTGCTGAGGGAGCAGGGAAGGAGCAGGCTGATGACGGCGGTAGCGGATGATCGCTTCGGTGAGATACGCCAATGCGTTGCGGCCCTGCATTCTGCAGGTTTGGGTAACAGTGAGGATGCGGGCCGTGGCCACCTCGCCTTGGGCACTGCGATTGCCAAAGATGATTTTGCGCAATTGCACAGCAATGCGTAAGGCCTGTTCCACGCAATTGTTGGTGGGTTCCACGCCCGGATGCTCGATGAAAGTGAACAGCCGGCCGCAGTGCTGGAACAAGGCGGTGGCCATGTTGCGCACTTCTTTGTCGTCACTGTCCAGGTACTGCTCGGCGAGCGCGAACCAGCGCTTTTGTAGCGGAATCGAGCGGGCGATCAATTGGTCGCGATCGATTA
>JAIQEX010000075.1 GCA_020073615.1 Terriglobia bacterium | reverse complement strand
CGGCCGTGCAGTGGCGGAAGATTAGTTTCGGCAACCGCAGCCGCAACGGGGAAATCGCCACTGCCCGCTTGCTCACTGTCACTCAGACCTGCAAGAGGCAACATCGTCACGTTCTGGGGTACCTCACCGACGCAGTACGCTCTCACCGCCGCCAGGCAACGGCACCGTCCTTGCTCCCTCAGCGGCACTGACCCCCTGAACTGTTACGGGCGCAGCAGCCAGCGTTGCGGAAGGATTCAAGGAGACGCAACAAAGCGTAGATGCATCTCATGCCGAGTGGCGCAAACGGATCCTCTGGGTAGATGATCGTCCCGACAATAACATCTACGAGCGGCGTGCTTTTGAGTCACTAGGTGTCACATTCGCTCTCGCTTTGTCTACCAAAGAGGCATTGGACCTTTTGTCAAAGGGGCGCTTTGGGGCAGTTCTTTCCGATATGGGACGGAAGGAGGGGCCACGGGAGGGTTATGCGCTGCTTGATGCGCTAAGATCGCGCGGTGATAAGACGCCGTTTTTCATCTACGCTGGATCGAATTCTGCTCAACACAAGCGCGAAGCAGAAGTGCATGGCGCTCAAGGGAGCACGAACAACGCCCAGGAGCTCTTTGAGATGGTGAGGCAGGTACTCCGTTAGGTGGATTGACCCCAGGGACAGACAACCATCCCTGGACATGGCCAGTTCGAATCCACGTAGGGGATGAAACCCTCCGCACCAGACGACGGATTGCCGTTACGCCAGCCCCAATTCGCGCAGCGCGGCCCCCGCGCCGCGCAGGTTGGCCAGTTTCATTTCCGAGTATTTGCGCGACAGAAGCACGCCGTCGGCCCCGGCGCGGAAGGCGGCCAGCACCGCTTCTTTGGTGCCGTCGGGAGACGACTTACTCTGACTCCCTCCCGTGGGGATGTCGATATCGATGCCCGGCCACAATTGCGTCTTCGTTCCCTCCAGCGCGGCGCGCGCCCGCTTGGCCTCCTGAAAAACATAATCGGCCGAAAAGCCCGCCTGCGGAATTTCCGCCAGGCGTTTCTCGTGTTTGTAGTCCAGCACCCGGTAATGAAAGTTGAGTAACTCGTCAGCAGGAACGTCGCCGTATATGGTGGAAGCTACATTGCGAATATAGCCGGCCATGCGCGGGCCGCCGCAGTTGTGGTACATCACCATCTTCAGGAAATCGGAGTATTGCGAAATCTCCGCCAGGTCCTGCTCGGCGCGATAAATGGGGCTGAAGGAGTTATTGTGCCAGATGTGCCAGCCCACGCCGAGGGCGGGCTTCACCGATTTCGCGTGCTGGTACATGGCGGCGTACGTTTCCCGCAGGCTGTCGGTCCACAACATCTCCCAGGCCAGCATTTCCGGGTAGCGCAGCATGAGGCGCCAGACCGACACGTAATACCCGTCGATGGGCCGCTTCTCCTGGCGGATGAATTTCGCGAGAGCATCGAAACCCGCCCTGGCACGCGCGGGATCGATGCCGCGGTCCCTGGCCTTGCGCTCGCAGAAGTCGCAGAAGCACGTGGTGCGGGCGACATCCACGCGCCCGCCGTGGCTGGAGGAGAGCGCATCGGCGAAAGCGCCCTGACGCTCGGAGCCCCACATGATGCCGTCGATATCGTAGGAGCGGGCGTAGTCTTCCACCGTGCCCAACAGCCAGTTCCGGTAGTTGGGGTTGTTGAAGCACAGGGTGTGTGCGTTGCCGCCATCGAGCTGTCTTTCCTGCGCCTGCTCCACGTTGGGGACGTTGTTGCTCCAGACGTCCTCGAACCAGCACATGGTCTTCATGCCCCGCTTGCGGGCGGCGGGAATCACCGCTTCCAGCACATCGTAATCGCCGAACTCGGGGGCGCGGAAATCCTGCAGCACCGTGTCCTTGTAATACTGCGCATGGATGCGCGTGTAGCTGCCGCCGTGGAACGCGTTGCGGCCGTGGTTGTCGTACTCCTGCTTGCCGTGGTCGGGCAGCGGCTGGCCGGATAACTGCCGGCCGGCGATGCCCCGGCCATAAGTAAAGGTGGCGACGAACAGAGTGTTGATGCCGGCATCCTGCTGGAATTCGTCGAGCACCTTCTCGACGCCTTCGTCGACGAAGGAGACGGCGCCCGCCTGGATGCCGATCATTTTCGGGGCGGGCGCCGCGGCCGCCGGCATCTGCGCCGCGGCAAGTGCGCCCGCGGTAGTTTGGACGAAAGCGCGCCGGTTCATAGCACTGGCGTTTCTGTGGTGGTGGGGACCAACTCTTTCAACTTGCGGTCCACCAGCAGCTTGTTCACCGCGGGCAGATCGGTTTTGAGGATGCCATCCAGCTTCGCCTGCTCCGCCGCCAGCCGCCCGGCCAGCACTTGGAAGACCTCGTAAGCGCCCGCAGTCGGCTTGCCGTCGCCCCGTTCAATGGAGGCGCCGAGCGCGGCGATCTTGTTGTTCAGCTTGATGGGGAAGTTGAGCGGATCCTGGTTGCTGCGGTTGCGCACCTGGTAGACCGCTTCCTCCACCGCGGTAAGCCGGCCGCGCAGCCGTTCGAGCGCTTCTTTAAGCGCCGCATCCTGGTTGCTCTTGATACGGTCGTCCATCTGTTTCTTGAGCTCGCGGACCTCGATCACCATTTCGTTGGCCTGAGTGAGTTGGTCGCGGACCTTCATCGCCAGGGTGAACTGCTCGGCCAGATCGGCCAGGGTGACGTCGTCCAGGCGCGGGTCCTTCTCCACGGCGAACTTCTCGGTGAGGATCTTGCCGCCGGCGGTGAGCCGGACCTGGTAGGCGCCCGGCACCGCCAGCGGACCTTGCGTATTGCCGCTCCACAGAATCATTCCGTCGAAAGTCTTGGCGCCGGTGTAGCGCAGATCCCAGGTGAAGCGGTTGAGGCCGGCCTTGACGGACGGGGCCGCGCCGCCACGTCCGCCGCGTCCCCCGCCGCCTTCTCCCTCTTCGCCCGGTTCCGCGCCCGCCGCGCCCGCTTCTCCGCGCCCGCCGCGCGCACCACGCGCCGTGCCGGTGAAGGAGCGCACCACCTGCCCCTTGGCGTCCAGAATATCGATCGCGATCTTATCGGCCGCTTTGGCCAGGTAGTAATCGATGCGCGCCGGGCCCACATTGCGCGCCGCGGCCGGCGGACGAAACAGGTGCACCTCCTCGGAAGTCATCGATGGCGTCAACTGCCGCAGCGGGCTGATGTTTTCGAGAATGTAGAACGAGCGGCCGTGGGTGGCGATCGCCACGTCGTTGCCTTCAATCACCAGGTCGGAGACCTGCGTATCGGGCAGGTTGAGCGAGATCGGCTGCCACTCGCCGCCATCGTCGAACGAGACATAGATGCCGTGCTCGGTGCCCGCGAATAGCAGGCCCTGGCGCACCGGATCTTCGCGCACGGCATGCACGAAGTCGGCCGCCGGAATGCCGTTGACGATCATGGTCCACGTCTTGCCGTAATCGGCGGTCTTGAAGATGTAGGGCTTGCGGTCGTCATTCTGATAGTTCTTGACCGCCGCGTAAGCCGCGCCGGCATTGTGCGGCGATGCCTCGATCAGGCTCACGCGCCCGAAATCGGGCATGCCGGGAGGGGTGACGTTGCTGAAATTCCGGCCGTCGCGCGTCACGAAAACCAGGCCGTCGTCGGAGCCGGTCCAGATGACGTTTGCGTCTTTGGGCGAGGGCGCGATGGTGAAGATGGTGCCGTAAATCTCGGGGCCGTTCTGGTCGTGGGTGATGGGGCCGCCGGAATCGCCCAGCGTTTTCGCATCGCCGCGCGTGAGGTCCTGCGCGGTGACCTTGCTCCAACTGTGCCCCTGGTCGGTGGTTTGCCACAGGTGCTGCGACGAGGTGTAAATGATATCCGGGTTGGCCGGCGAAAACACGATGGGGAAGGTCCACTGCCAGCGCTCGGGCAGCGACCCGGCCGATTCCCCCGAGAAGAACAGCGGATACACCTGGACGTCTTTGGCGGTGTTCGAGCGGCGGTCGAAGCGCGTGAGCAGCGCGCCCTGGCTGCCGGCATAAAAGATGTTGGCGTTGCGCGGGTCGGGCGCGATGTAGCCGCTCTCCCCTCCGCCCACGCTGTAGGTGTTGCCGCCGCCGCGGCCGCCGCGCCCGCCGCCCGCGCTGGTTACGCAGATGGTGGAGCTGTCCTGCTGCGCGCCGCACACGTGATAGGGAATGTCTTTGGTGACGGCCACGTGGTAGAGCTGCGCGGTGGCGTACTGCTGGCCGGTCCAGCTCTGCCCGCCGTTGATCGAGACGTTGGCGCCCCCGTCGTTGCTCTCCACCATGCGCAACGGGTCGTTGGCGGCGATCCACAGGTCGTGATTGTCGCCGTGCGGAACGCCGATGGTGCGGTAGGTTTTGCCGCCGTCGGTGGATTTATAAAAGCCGGTGTTGAGGACATACATAGTGTCCTTCGCCTTGGGGTCGGCATAGATGCGCGAGTAGTAGAAGGCGCGCTGGCGCAGGCGGCGGTCGTCGCTCGCCGGCTTCCAGGAGGCGCCGCCGTCGTCGGAGACGAACACGCCGCCATTTTCGTTCTCCACGATGGCGTAGACGCGGTGCGCATCGGCGCCCGAGACCGCCACGCCGATTTTGCCGACGATGCCCTGGGGCAGCCCGGGGTTGCGCGTGATCTCGGTCCAGTGGTCGCCGCCGTCGGTGGATTTGAACAGACCGCTCGATTCGCCGCCGCTGGTGAGGCTCCACGGAGTGCGGTTAGCATCCCAGATGGCGGCGAACAGCACGTTGGCGTCGTGCGGGTCCATCACCAGATCGACGGCGCCCGCGTGATCGTTCCGATAGAGCACCTTCTGCCAGCTCTTGCCGCCGTCGCGCGAGCGGAACACGCCGCGCTCGGCGTTGCGGCCGTAGGGGTGGCCGAGGGCGGAGACATAGACCGTGTCGGGGTCGGTGGGGTGCACGCGGATGCGGCTGATGGCTTGCGTATCGGCGAGGCCCATGTGCGTCCACGTCTTGCCGGCGTCGGTGGATTTGTAGACGCCATCGCCCTGCATGATGTTGCCGCGCAGCTCGGTTTCACCCATGCCGATGTACACCACGTCCGGCTTGCTCTCGGAGACGGCCACCGCGCCGACCGACGAGCTGTGGATCTTCCCATCGGTGACCGGCCGCCAGGTCAGGCCGCCGTCGGTGGTCTTCCAGAGGCCGCCGCCGGTGGCGCCGAAGTAGTATTCGTTGGGCCGCGCGGCGCTGCCCGCCGAGCAGATGGACCGCCCGCCGCGCAGCGGCCCGATGCTGCGCCATTGCATCGCGGCGAAGACGGCCGGATCGTATGCGGACGCGGCCCACAGCGCTGCCGCGGCGCCCGCCGCCAGGAGCGAAAGACGTAGGGTTTGCATTTCTGGTAATTATATCGCCGGCCACTGCGGCCCCCGCCCACCCTGGCCGCCTCGCCGCCGGTGCCCCGCCGCCGGTGCCCCGCACACCGCCCCCGCCGCCGCCCGCCCCGCTGCGAGCCCCACCCACCGCGGCCGCCGCTCGCCCCGCCGACCGTGCCCCGCCGCCGTCCGCCCCGCCACCCGCCCCACCGCTCGCCCCGCCCGCCCGCCGCTGCCCACCTCAAATTTGCAGAATTTTCCTCTTGACTTTTTGTTCACTAATGACTAAGTTATTAGTCAATAGGCCTCATGAAGACGGCGAAAGCGGTGCCCACGGTTCTGGAGCTCGAACTTCTCAACGTGATCTGGGAGCGCGGCCAGGCCACGGTGCGGGAGGTCTACCAGGATCTTCTGAAAAAGCGCAAGATCGCCTACACCACCGTGCTGACCATGATGGGGGTCCTCGAACACAAGGGCCATTTGCGGAAAACGGCGGGGGAGCGGGCTTATATCTACGTACCCACGCAACCTCGCGGCGAAGTGGTGGAGCGCATGGTGGATGAGTTCGTCGGCCGCGTTTTCAACGGCGCGGCGAAACCGCTGCTGGTGCACCTGGTGGGCGACCGCAAGATCCGCCCGGAGGATCTGGACGAAATCGAAAAGCTGGTGCAGGCCCGAAAGAAGAAGCAGTCATGGCGGAGCTCCAGGTAGGCAACCTGCTGGCGTGGATGGCGCAGACCGTGCTGGTGGCATCGGTGGGAGCGGTGCTGCCGCTCGTCTTCCGGTTGCGCCACCCGCGGACGCAACTGGCTTACAGCCACCTGGTGCTGGCG
The DNA here is from genome assembly GCA_020073615.1 of Terriglobia bacterium. Classification (GTDB taxonomy): domain Bacteria; phylum Acidobacteriota; class Terriglobia; order Bryobacterales; family Bryobacteraceae; genus JADGNR01. The sequence continues at coordinate 28,055 of JAIQEX010000075.1, read as the reverse complement.
GTCTGTCTGCTGTTGCCGCTGTTCGAGCCGTGGCGGCACGGGCCGGGGCCGCGACCTGTTTATCCAGTGGTATGGTGGGCCCTGGCGGCGGGCGTTACCGCCCGCATCGTGTGGCTGCTCGGCGGGCTGTGGCAAATCCGCAAGTACCGCATCGCCGCCACGCCGCTCTATCCGGTTCCGGAATCGGTGGCGGCCGCTTCGGCCATCACCCATGCGGGCGCGGTCTTTTGCATTTCCTCCGACACGCCCGGGCCGGTCATGCTGGGATGGCTCAACCCCGTGGTGCTCTTGCCCGAATCGTTTCCCGCGCTGGGCGAAGAGGCGCAATGCGGCATCGTGTGCCATGAGCTGCTGCATGTACGCCGCCACGACTGGCTGGCCACGCTGCTCGAGGAGCTGGCCGGCGCGCTGCTCTGGTTCAACCCCGGCGCGTGGCTGCTGCTGGCGGAAACGCGCCTGGCACGCGAACAACTGGTAGACGGAGAAACGGTGCGCCTGACCGCGGCCGCCGAACCGTATATCGAAGCGTTGCTGGCCATCGCCCGCCGGCGGCCAACTCTGGACCTGGCGCCCGCGCCCCTGTTTCTGCGCCGCCGCCATCTGACGCAGCGCATGCACGCGCTGCTCCACGAGGCATCTATGTCGAAGCTCAGACTGTTATCGTCATACTGTTCGATCGCCGCCATCCTGGCATTCGCCGGATGGTTCGCCTGCGGTTGGTTCCCGCTCACCGGACGTCCGGCGGCGGAGAGGCCCGCGGCCCGCGGCATGGCCGCGGCAAGATCTCTGGCGGCGCAGGCGCCCCCGGCGGCGGATTCGCGCGACCCGGTCCTGCTGGCCTTTCAAGCGCGGCGCGGGCGGCCGGCCGGCATGATGGAGCCCCGCCCGGGTTCTGCGCCCATCCCCGTGGATCCGCACGAACCGGTCACCGGCCAGGCGCTGACCGCGGCCACGGCGGACGCACGCGCGGCGGCCCTGTCGCTGCTCGAGCGCGCGCGCCAGAACAGCGTCCTGCACCTGCCCGGTACGTCGCCGTTTCAACTGGACGCGAAGTTCACCGCCAGCGGCAACGCGGCCTACCTCGGGCCGGGCGAGCTCACCGAAACCTGGCTTTCCGGCCGGAGCTGGCGCTGGACCGCAAGCCTGGGGAACTTCTCCCTGGTGCGCATCGGCCTGAACGGAGTGACCGCCGAAGACCAGCATGTCGCGGCTGTTCCCATGCGCGTCCACATGCTGCGCAACGCCATCTTCTGGGCGTCGCAGCAGACGCCCTCGAACTTCCTGATCCGCACCGCCGCGGTCGAGCTCGACAGCCGGCCGGCCACGTGCCTGCTGGTGTCCGGCGTGGCGGTGCCGGCCGCGCAGAGCCGCCTGTGGGAAGAGGAGGAGTATTGCGTCGACAGCGCCTCGGGCCTGCTGCTGGAGCACTCCATCGCTCCCGGCACTTACGCGGCATACAGCTATCGCAGCGAGCAGTTTCATGGCCGGTACATGCCGCAACGGATTACGATTTACGTGGCCGGCGCCATGGCGCTGGACGCGCAGGTCTCCATGACCGACCCCACGGTGGTCGATAGCCAGTTGCGGCCCACGCCCGAGATGCTGGCCAACGGTCCGGTGATGCCCATGGAGATGGCCACCCGCTTCCCCATCAACTTCCCGTCGTCGAGCGCCACGGGAACGGCGTTGCCGGTGATCGTGCATGCCTCGGTGGACGGCGAGGGCCGCGTGGCGGAAGAAGAGATCTCGAGCGCGTCCGACCCGGGGCTGGCGCGGACGGCGTTGGACCTGGTGAGAAACTACCGCTTTCCCGCGTCGGGGGCGCAGCGCCAGGCGTATATCAACGTGCGCTTCGTGCCCGAGTCGCAGTGAGAGAATGGAAGTTCGGGAGAGGCACCATGCGATCGCTTCGTTCAGCCGCTGCGGCGGCGCTGATACTCGCGGCCCCGGCGTTGCGCGCCGACGTTACCATCCGCTATAAGACCGAAATCAAGTCCGCCGTGCCCATGCCGGGTGGCATCGCCGGCCTGGGGAATACCGCCATACGGATGAAGGGGAACAAGGGCTACATGGAAGCCGGTGGGTTCACCATGGTGGTGGATTTCGCGCGGCAGGAGCTGACCCTCATCGACCCCGCCGGCCGGAAGTACGCCACCATCCCGGCCGCGGAGTACGGCAAGAGCATGGCGGCGGCCATGCCGGAGATGCCGGCGGAGGCGGCGCAGGCTGCCTTCGGCTCCATGAAGAGCAAGTCGGAATCGCGCAAGACCGGACGCATGGACACCATTCAGGGTGTCGCGGCGGAGGAACGCGAGGTCACGTTCCAAATGGAAATGCCGTTGCCCGAGGGCGCGAACATGCCCCCCATGGCCATGAAGATGGTGATGCAGGTGTGGGCCGCGAAGCCGGGAGAAGCGCTGCGCGTGCCCGCCATTCGGGAGCTGAGCGGCTTCAACCTGTGGCAGAAGTACTTCCTGGATCCGGCCGAAACGTTCGGGAAGATGGTGCCCCAGGCGGGCGGCATGGCGTCGCTGTTCGCGGAAATGCAGAAGGACCAGTCCGTGATGCTGCGCACTCACATGAGCATGTTCATGCCCTCGATGGCGGCGCTGATGGCGCGCATGTCGGGGCAGCCGGAACCGCGGGCGGCGGCCCCGCCAGCGGAGACGCCCTTCATGGAGATGAACCAGGAGGTGGTGGAGCTCTCTACGGCGCCGGTGGACGAGGCGCTATTCCGGATACCGGAAGGGTTTACCGCCGCGCCGTTCGGGGAGGTGATGAATGGCGTGCTGGAGGCGCAAAAGAAGGCCGCGAAACCGGCGCCGCCAGCCATCCCCGAGACGCGCGGGCAGGGCGATGCCCAGGCATACGTGCCCCGCCTGACGCCGCTGAAACAAACCGAACCGGTCGCTCCCGAGGGCATGCTAGGAATGGTGGAAGTGCTGGTTACAGTGGACCCGAAGGGAAACGTTGCCAACGCGGAGGCGCTGGGCGGGCCTGAGGGTCTGCGCCAGCCGGCCGTCGACGCGGTGAAACAGTGGACCTTCCGGCCGGTGATGCGCGACGGACAGGCGGTGACCGCCTTTACCGATACCACGGTGCACTTCCTCGACTGGCAAAAGCCGCCGGCGGGCATTCCGGACCTGTCCGGCGAAATGGCGGCAGTGAAACGCCTGGCGCAGCTCCGCGAGGCTTTTCCACGCACGCCCGAACAAGAACTGGCGGATCTGGAGCAGGACAGCGCCGGCGCTGACGCCCTGCACCGTTTCTATGCTTTGGATGAGCTGTCGAAGCTGGCGCTTCACGCCGGCGCGGAGGAGAAGGCCGCGGCCTATGCCAACGAACTGCTCGCAGCGGCCAAGCGGCAGGAGAAGGACTGGAACTACGGCAACGCCATCCACGACGGCCACACCACCCTGGGGCTGATCGCGGTACGGCGGGGCGACGTGGTAAGCGCGCGGCAACACCTGCTGGACGCCGGGGCCACGCCCGGCTCGCCGCAACTCAATTCGTTCGGGCCGAACATGACGCTCGCGAGCGAACTGCTGCAGAAGGGCGAGCGCAACACCGTGCTGGATTACTTTGCGTTATGCCGCAACTTCTGGAAGATGGGCGGCCAGCGGTTGGACGCGTGGAGCGAGGCGGTGCGCAACGGGGGAACGCCGGCCTTCGGAGCGAATCTGCGGTAAGCGTCAGCGCCGCCGATACACCCGGACGTAATCCACGTACATGGCCTGCGGGAATATGGTAGTCTCATCCGGGTTGCCGGGCCAGCTTCCGCCCACCGCCAGGTTCAGCAGCAGGTAAAAGGGAGAATCGAAGACCCAGCGCGCACCCGTCGGCAGATCGCCCGGCGCGAGCGTCTTGTACCGGTGATCGTCCACGTACCAGCGGATCGCAGCGGGCTCCCATTCCACCGCGTAGACGTGATAATCGTCGGAAAAGGCCTGGCCCGTGGGCAATGAATACGGGCCGCCGATCCCCTCTGCGCCGGAGTAACCCGGACCGTGGACGGTGCCGTGCACGGTCCCGGGTTCGCGGCCAATATTCTCCATGATGTCGATCTCCCCGCGATCCGGCCACTTCTCGCCTCCGTCGCCCATCATCCAGAATGCCGGCCAGATTCCTTGGCCGTACGGAATGCGGATGCGCGCCTCGAAGCGGCCGTAGCGCTGCGCGAACTTTCCGTGGGTGTGAATGCGTGCCGAGGTGAAGCCGCGCGCCACGCCATCGGCCCCGGTGTAGCTCTCCTTGATGGCCTTGATCACCAGCATGCCGCCCTCGATGTGGATATTTTGCGGACGGCTGGTGTAGGATTCGAGCTCGTGGTTGCCGAAGCCGCCGCCGCCGGCGACGTACACCCACTTACCGGCATCGAGCCGCGCGCCATCGAACTCGTCATGCCAGGTGAGCTTCCAGCCCGCAGGGCTGTCCGCCGCGCGCGCCGCGGTGAGCGCGGGCAGGAAAAGAAACCAGCGGCGGGAAAGCATCACCTTCGAGTGTAACGAAGCTATAATCGGCACGAGCATGCTGCTGGAGCTGGTGGTGGAAAACTACGCCGTGGTGGAGCGCCTGCGCGTGCATTTTCATGCCGGGCTCAATCTGCTCACGGGCGAGACGGGCAGCGGCAAGTCCATCGTGGTGGGCGCGCTCGGGCTGTTGCTGGGCGGGCGCGCGTCGGCCGATGCCATCCGCACCGGCGAAACGCGCGCGCGCGTGGCCGGAATTTTCGACGTCCGCGAGCACCCCGCTATTCGCCGCCTGCTGGAGCCGGCCGGTCTGGAAATCGAGGAAGGCGAGCTGCTCATCGAGCGCGAAATCCTGGCCAGCGGCAAGTCGCGCGCCTTCGTGGGCAGCCGACCGGTAGCGGCGGCGCTGCTCCGCGACCTGGCGCCCGCGCTCGCCGATATCCACGGACAGCACGACCAGCAGCTTCTGTTTTCGCCGGAGGCGCAGCGCGACATGCTCGACGCTTTCGCCGGCGATCGCGGCCTCATCGAGAACGCCGCCGCGCTTTTCGAGCGGTGGCGTGCCACGGCGGCGGAGCGGGAAGCGCTGGAGCATACCGAACAGGAGAAGCTGCGGCTGCTGGACCTGTGGTCCTTTCAGCGCAAAGAGATCGAGAGCGCCGCGCTGGCCGCCGACGAGGAGGAGTCTCTCGAAAACGAGCGCCGCGTACTGCAAAACGTGCAGCGGCTCCAGGAGACGGCCGGCGCCGCTTACGCCGCGGTGTACGACGCCCCCGAATCCGCGTTCTCGCTCACCCGCGCCGCGGCCAGGCGTGTCGAGGAATTGTGCCGCATCGATTCCTCCCTCGCCGGCTTGCGCGAACCTCTCACCGCCGCCGGCATCGGCTTGCAGGAAGTCTCTTACGCCTTGCGCGACTATCTCTCCGCCCTCGAAGCCAATCCGGGACGTTTGGAAGAGATCGAAACCCGCATGGCCGCCATCGACCGGCTCAAGCGGAAATACGGCGGGTCGATTGCGGAGATCCTGAGTTTTCTCGAAGAGGTGCGCCGCCAGATCGCCGCCGTAGAGCATGCCGGCGAGCGCATGGAGGAGCTGCGCCGGGAGCAGCAGCGGCTCTCCGCGGAGTTCGAAGAGCTGGCGGCGGGGCTCACCGCGCGGCGCACCGCGGCGGCGCGCAAATTGGAACAGCGCGTGGAGGCGGAACTGGCGCAGTTGGCCATGGAGCGCACGGTTTTCCGCGTGGCCATCGCGCCCGCGCCGTGGTCGGCCCACGGTGCCGACCGCGTGGACTTCCTGGTCTCGGCCAATCCCGGCGAAGAGCCCAGGCCCCTGGACAAAGTGGCTTCGGGTGGGGAAATCTCGCGCATCGCCCTCGCGCTCAAGACGTGTCTCGCGGCGCCCAAGAGTGGCGCCGTGCGCACGCTGGTGTTCGACGAAGTGGATGCCGGCGTGGGCGGCGCCGCGGCCGAGGGCGTAGGACGCCGCTTGAAGAAACTCGCCGCGGCCAACCAGGTGCTCTGCGTCACGCATCTGCCGCAGATCGCCTCCTTCGCCGACCATCACTATCGCGTGGAAAAACAGGAAGCGCAGGGCCGCACGGTGGCGCGCATTGAAGAGCTGGACGCGGCCGCGCGCACGCGCGAAATCGGCCGCATGCTTTCCGGCCAGACGCTCACCCCGGAAGCGCTGAAACACGCCGAGCAATTGATCCGCATGAGCGTGGCGTAGTCGGCAAATCGTGAGGCGGAACCCCCGGTCCGCGGCCGGCCCCCTGTCCGATACGGCCACGATGACGGGCTACAATGACTTTGCTTCGCGGTAACCGGATTCCGCCACTTCTAGATGGCTCCCGGACTGTCTGACCCGCAGAAAGCCGTGACGCCGCAGGATGCCGATCACCTAACGAGGAGTGAGCCGCGGAGTGCCGCGATCACCCAACCCCCCGGCCAGCTTCGCGTTCTCCGGCAGTTCGAGCTCGCCCGGTGCCAGGTAGAGTTCAATGGCTTCTCGGATGATTGTGCGGGCTTCCTCCTCAGTTTCGCCGGCAGACGCGCAACCGGGGAGTTCGGGGCACACCGCCGGGTAGCCGCCGGTCGCGGGAGCCTGGTCCAGAACGACTCGGAACTTCATAGCAAGCAACAGTACAGGCCAGGGTGACGTGACCGGCGTATCACGGAGGAATCCGTTGGATCGAAAACAACGGCAGTGCCCGCGGATGTCGCAGTTGGTGAGAGTTCTTCGACCTCAAACCGACGAGCGCCGGGCCCTCGATATTCCGTAAATCTCGGGCATGGCGAACATTCCCGATTTGATGGACGGCCACATCACCCTGGAGGTGAAGTCCTGTACCGGCTCTATTGAATGGGTCCATTGGTAGGTTGGAGGACTCCGCCAAGCGAGCGGAACGCTGTGCGCGGATTGCGCGCGAGAGCAGCCAGCAGGCGCGGTGCTGCGCCTTGCGGGGATCGCGCCCGCCGTGGGTTTCACCGACAGCCTTCTCATCCTGCTGGAGAAAGCCGCAGAAACGCCAGGACATCTTCGCGCACGTGGGTATGGATGCGCAGGCGAACCTCCGCGCCGGCCCTAGAATAGTATCTTGGCCCGGCGAAGATTCTTCGTGGATGCCGTGCGCGGCGGCGTGGCGGAACTGCGCGGCGAGGATGCGCGCCATCTCGCGCGCGTCCTCCGCGCCGCGGCGGGGCAGCGCTACGAGATCTCCGACAGTCGCTCCGCTTACCTCGCCGAGATCGTGGAAGCGCGCGGGGATCGCGTCGTGTTCCGCGTGCTGGAGCCCCTCGAGACGCCGGCCGTGGCCCCCCGCATCACGCTCTGCGCCGCCCTGATCAAATTCGACCGCTTCGAGTGGGCCATCGAAAAGGCTACCGAACTGGGCGTGGAGCGGCTGGTGCCGGTCGCAACAGCCCGCGGCGAGAGCGGCCTCCTCGAGGCCTCCGCCAAGCGGGCGGAGCGCTGGGCGCGGATTGCCCGCGAGAGCAGCCAGCAGGCGCGGCGCGTGCGCGCACCGGAGATTGCGCCTGCCGTGGCTTTCGCACAGAGTGTTACCGAAGAGGCGGAGCATCGCTACTTTCTGGAGGAGGCGGGCGCGCCTCCCTTGCTGCGCGTGCTCCCTGCGAACCGCGCTGCCGGCGACCGCGTTGCGCTGCTGGTGGGACCGGAAGGCGGCTGGACAGACGCGGAGCGGCAACTGGCCGCGGCGGCCGGCTGGCAGCCCGTCTCGCTCGGGCCGCTGGTGTTGCGTGTGGAGACCGCCGCCGCCGCGGCCATCGCGGTCCTGGTCAACGCCTGGATGTAAGGCTCGGATTGGCGACGCCCTCGGGCAAGGGCAGGCGGCGCTGCCTGCCCCACCATGCCACTACAATGGAGGATGGCCGAGGGTCTCGCTTGATTCCGTCGTTGGATTTGGTCGCACTCGTCATCTTTGTTTTCGTGCAGTGGCGCATCACCGTGATGTGGCTGCGCCTGGCCGGCCGGCGTTTCTCGGGGCGCACGCGCACCGCCGCTCGTTATGCGGTTTTTCTTCTCGATATCCTGCTCGCCGAAGGGTACGCGTTCGACTTTGTGGCGCTGCTGGTGCGGCGGCCGGTGGTCGCCGGGCCCTTCGCCCGGGTGATGAGCGCGGCGGCGCTCCTCTATCTCATCACCGCTACCCTCGTTTTCACTTTGTACACGCTACTCCAGGCGGTTCGTCAGCGTTTCGACGCCCCGCTCGACCCCGGCCGCAGACGCGCGCTCAACGCCGTGGGCAACGCACTGGTGGCCAGCCCGCTCGCCGTGATGGGGTACGGTGCGCTGGTCGAACGCGCCAGCTTCCGCGTGCGCGAGATCGACGTGCCGCTCGCCGGCCTCCCGCGCGACCTGGAAGGGCTCCGGCTGCTGCACCTCAGCGACATCCACCTCAGCGCGTTCCTCAGCGAGGCCGAGTTCGCCCGCGTGATCGATGCGGCCCTCGAGACTCGCCCGCATCTCGCGCTGGTGACCGGAGACCTCATCTCCTCTCCCGGCGATCCGCTCGACGCCTGCATCCGCCAGCTCGCGCGCCTCAAGACGGACGCCGGCACATTCGGTTGCATGGGCAATCACGAGCGCTATGCCGGCGCCGAGGATTACACCGCGGCAGCGTGTGCGCGCGCGGGCATGCCCTTCCTGCGCGGCCAGGCGCGGCAGCTCCGCTTCGGCAGCGCCCTGGTGAACCTCGCCGGCGTGGATTATCAAAGCCTGCTCCACAGGGACCGGTACCTGCCTGGCGCCGAACGCCTGGTGGCGCCCGGTGCGTTGAACATTCTGCTCTCGCACAATCCCGACGTGTTTCCCGTGGCCGCGCGCCAGGGCTATAATCTGCTCCTGGCGGGACACACCCATGGCGGGCAGGTGCAGGTCGAGATCCTGGAGCAATCCATCAATCCGGCGCGCGCCCTCACGCCGTATGTTTACGGGCTGTACCGCGCGGGCGCGTCGGCGGCGTACGTGACGCGCGGCATTGGAACCATCGGCATTCCGGCGCGCATCGGAGCGCCGCCGGAAATTTCCGTCTTGCGACTGAGAAAGGCATAACCCGCGTCCCCGTGCGTTACCTCATCCTGAGCGATCTGCATGGCAACTGGGAAGCTCTCGAGGCGGTCGTCCGCGAAACCGCCGGCCGCTGGGATCAGGCCATCTGCTGCGGCGACCTGGTCGGCTACGGCGCCGATCCCAACCGCGTGGTGGATTGGGTGCGCGCCCATTGCGGCGTGGTGGTGCGGGGCAATCACGACAAGGCCTGCACCGGACAGGACGACCTGGAATGGTTCAACCCGGTGGCGCGCGCCGCGGCGCTGTGGACCCAGCGGAACCTTACCCCGGAGAACGCTTCGTACACCACCGGGCTCCCGCAAGGGCCCGTCCCGGTGGGCGGTTTTCTGGTGCTGCACGGCTCCCCGTTCGACGAAGACGAATACGTGCTCGCCGCCGACGAAGCCGCGCAAGCTTTCGGCTACATGGAGACGCGTCTCGCCTTTTTCGGCCACACGCACGTGCAGGGCGGCTTCATCTGGAATCACTCGCGCGTGGAAACCATCGGACGCATTTCCGCGCGCGCATCGGGTGAGCGAATGGAGATCGATCCGGACTGTGCCTACCTGATCAACCCCGGCTCGGTGGGCCAGCCGCGCGACGGCGACCCCCGCGCCGCTTATGTGCTCTACGATGCGGAGGGGCACCAGCTTTCCTACGAGCGCTCCGCCTACGACGTGGAGGCGGCGCAAAGAAAGATCCGCGAGGCCGGCCTGCCGCCGATCCTGGCGGACCGGCTGGCGCTGGGGCGGTAGGGCCGAGCGTGCTCGAACTGACTAGAATAAAAGGATGGGCACCGCGCGATACGTTTACTGGCGGGACGGGGACCAGTGGCTCGGGTATTTCGAGGAATCCCGCACTACATGACGCAGGGAGAGAGCATCGAGGATCTCCAGGCGAACCTGAAAGATCTGTTCCTCGACCTGACCAGTGGCGAAATACCCGGGGTGCGCCGGGTGGCTGAGTTGCAGCTTGGATGAAGCGGCAGGATTTTGGTCCGCCGGTGCCGCCCTCGCCGGAACTGGTACAATCTCTCTCTGCATGGGCAAGCGCGTCTCGCTCTTCGTCACCTGCCTGGTCGACCAGCTTTTTCCCAAAGTGGGGATGGCCATGGCCGCGGTTCTGGAGCGCCTCGGCTACCAGCTCGATTTTCCCGAGAATCAGACCTGCTGCGGTCAGCCGGCCTTCAACAGCGGCTACCGGGCCGAGGCGCGCGCGGTGGCGCGCCATTTTCTCGATACCTTCGAGCGCAGCGAGTGCATCGTGGTTCCCTCGGGCTCTTGCACCGCCATGGTGACCCGCCATTTCGCCGAGCTGTTCCATAAGGACCCCGCGGCGCTCGAACGCGTCCATGCCCTGGAGAAGCGCATCTGGGAGTTCGCGACTTTCCTGACCGAGGTCGCGCGCGTGGAAGACGTCGGCGCCCGCCTGGACGACGTGGTGACGTTCCATGACGGCTGCCACGCGCTGCGCGAGCTGGGAATCGCGGACGCCCCGCGGCGCCTCCTGGCGCAGGTGCGCGGCCTGGAACTGCGCGAGATGGAGCCGGCCGCGGAGTGCTGCGGCTTCGGAGGCACCTTCGCGGTGAAGTTCGCCGAGCTCTCCGGCGCCATGGCCCGCACGCGGATGGAAGCCATCCTGCGAACCGGCGCGCGCACCGTGGTCTCGCTCGACGCCAGTTGTCTCATGCAGCTTCAGGGGGCGCTCTCGCGGGCCGGCGCGAGCGTGCGCACCATGCACCTGGCGGAGGTCCTGGCGAGCCGCTGAACGCCATGTCCACCGAGTTCGAGCGCAAAATCCACGAGACCCTGGCCGACGCCAAGCTGCAACTGGCCATCTACACGGCCACCGGGAGGCTGAAGGCGAAGCGCGTGGAGACGGTGGCGCCCGATGTCCTGCTCGATTACCAGGAGCTCCGCGCGCAGGCCCATGCCATCAAGAAACACGCCATCGAGAACCTGGACCACTACCTGGAGGAGTTCGAACGCAACGTCGAGGCTCATGGCGGGAAGGTGGCGTACTGCAAGGACGGCACGGAGGTGGCCGATTTCGTGCTGGCGCTCGCCAAGGAGCGCGGCGCGCGGCTCATCGTCAAATCGAAATCCATGACCACCGAGGAGGTGGACCTCAACGAACGCCTGGAGCACCACGGCCTGGAATCGGTGGAGACGGACCTGGGCGAGTATATCCTGCAACTGGCGCATGAGCGGCCGTATCACATCGTGGCGCCCGCGCTCCACATGACGCGCTACGACGTGGCCGATCTGTTCGCGCGCCGTCTCCACATTGCCCGCGAAGTGGTCATCGAGAAACAGACCGCCATCGCGCGCTCCGTGCTGCGCCAGAAGTTTCTGGCGGCCGATATCGGCATCAGCGGGGCCAACTTTCTGGTGGCCGATTCGGGCGCGGTGGTGATTGTGGAGAACGAAGGCAACGCCCGGCTAACCACTTCGGCGCCGCGCATCCACATCGTGATCGCAGGCATCGAGAAGGTCATTCCGCGCGCGCAAGACCTGGCCACGTTCCTCAAGCTGCTGGCGCGTAGCGCCACCGGGCAGCCGCTCTCGGTCTACACGTCTTTCCTCAGCGGCCCGCGGCGCACGGGCGAGATCGACGGGCCCGAAGAGTTCCACGTGGTGCTGCTCGATAATGGCCGCACCCGCCTGCTACCCGACCGCGGCAAGCGCGAATCGCTGTACTGCATCCGCTGCGGCGCCTGTTTGAACGCCTGCCCGGTGTACCGCAAAATCGGCGGCCATAGTTTTCCATGGGTCTACTCGGGGCCTATCGGCGCCATCCTCACGCCGCAATTCATGGGTGTGGCGCACGAGCCCGCGCTGCCGTTCGCCTCGAGCCTGTGCGGCGCGTGTGCCGAGGTCTGTCCGGTCAAGATCGATATTCCGAAGATCCTGCTGGAGCTGCGCTCGGAGGTCAAGAAAAGCGAGGCGCGCGAGAAGCAGCACCGGCTCGAAAAGCTGGCATTCCGCGCCTTCGCCTGGCTGATGCGGCATCCCCGGATATATGAGCTGGCGGGACGCGCGGCGGCATCGATGGCGCCTTCCGAAGAGGGCGGCTGGATTCGCGGCGTTCCCGGCCTCATGAACATTCCGCCGGTGCGGGCGTGGCTGAGCCAGCGCGATCTGCCGCCCGCGCCCGCCAAGAGCTTCCGCGAAATGTGGAGGCGGCGCTGATGTCGCGCGACCACATCCTGCACCGCGTGCGCACCGCGCTGGGCCGGAGCGCCGGCGAGGAGGCGCGCGATCTGCCGCCGGTGCGCCTGCGCATTCCGGAAAGCGCGGTGGAAAGCCGGGCGCCGCAGCTGCTGGCGCGCGTGGAAGCGCTGGCGGGCGAGGGCTTTCGCGCCGCCACCGGGGACGACGCGCGCGCCTGCGTGGCGGCGGCCATCGAGGGAAAGTGCGCCGTGGCGTCGAATGCGCCGTACCTGGCGCACTGCGGCATTACCAGCCTTCCGGGCGTGCGCAGCGGAATTACCGATCCCGACGAGTTGCGCGAGTTGTGCGCCTCCGCCGATTTCGGCATCACCAGCGCCGATTACGCGCTGGCCGACACGGGAACGCTGGTCCTGCTGGCGAGCCCGCAAGAGGCGCGCCTGATTTCGCTCCTCCCGCCGGCCCACATCGCGGTGATCGCGTGCGGCCGCATCCTGAGCGGCCTCGACGAGCTGTTCTCCATCCTGCCCGATCCGGCCGCCGCCACCAGCTCCATGGTGTTGATCACCGGCCCCAGCCGCACCGCCGACATCGAGCAGATCCTGGTGCGCGGCGTGCACGGCCCGGGAAGGGTGATGGTGGTGGTGGTGGGGTAGAGCCATGCCGGTACTGGCGACGAAGCATGACAGACGCCACTATGAAGAAACTTCCCTCCAAGCGCCGTATCCGTGCGATGAGGCCGGAGTACGACTTCACCGGCGGCGTTCGGGGCAAGTACGTAGACAGATGCCGCCGCGGAACCAATGTCGTACTCCTCGACCCGGAGTTGGCTGAGGCTTTTCCCGATTCGAAGTCGGTCAATGATGCGCCTCGGGCGCTGGTCGCGATTGCCGCACGAGCCGAAGCGCGCAAACGCGCGTGAGTGCCGCGTAGCCGGCAATCGCCGCTACTCGAACCTATACGACACGTTCAGATACAGGGTTCTTCCCGGCTCCGGGATGCGCACGCCGCTGCGGTACGGATCGCGCGTGTACGACAGGTGCGAGTAGTAGAAGCGGTCCAGCAGGTTGTCCACCCCGGCGGCGAGGTTCCATTGCTTGCGGTGGATGCCGCCCTTCACGCCCAGCAGCGCGTAGCCGGGAGTGCGCTGCTCGTGCACCCGCGGGTCGACCTTGTCCTGAAGCGCCGAAGCCAGCCCGTCGATCTCCGCGAAGAAGAGACTCCGGCCATAGCGTAGCGAGGCGCGCGACTTGAGCGGCGGCATCTCCGCGATATTGCCCTTGGGCATGCCCGCCTCCGGCTTCGCGAACTCGATGCCGCGCGTGTAGGAAACCCCGCCCGACAGCAACAGCGAGCGGCCAAAGCCCATGCTATAGGAAACCTCGCCCCCGTAGATGCGCGCCGCCACCCCTTCATAGGAACGCGCCGAGGAGGTCATGCTGCCCGCGATCATGTTGAGCTTGGCTTCCTGGCTGATGGCCACGAAGTTCTCGAGGCGGCTGTAGAACAAGGTGGGGCGCAGCGAGAAACGCCGCGCGCGCAGGTTGATGCCCAGGTCGGCTTCGTTGTTGCGCGTGGGCGCGAGCGTGGGGTTGCCCACCCAGTCGCTGGTCATGCCCTTCGAGGAGTAGTAGCGCTCCTCCGGATCGGGGAGCCGCACCGTGCTCCCCACGCCGGCGAACCACTCGATGCCCGCGGGCAGGAGGTACGTCAGCCGGAAGTTGGCCGATGGATTGGCATCCGTCGCTTGCGTGGAGCGGGTGTTATGGTACGCCCAGTAGAGGTCGGTGCTCAGCGTCTTACTGAGGGCCGCGCTCGAGGCCGCGTCCACGCGCCCGCCGAACGCCAGCGCCAGCCGGCCGAACGACCGCCGGTGCTGCGCATAGAATCCGCCCACGATCATGCGCACATCGGGCAGCGAGGGCTGCGCCGAATACATGCCCTTCATGAGCATGGAGCCCACCACGCTCCAGCCGCGGTCGTAGGCCTCCACGCCCAGGATGGTGTCCGGCAGCTCGGCTTCGATGCGTCCGCCCAGTGCCCGCGAGCCGGCGAACGACCCCATGCTGTAGCCCAGCGGCGTGCCCGCGGCGCCGGTGCGCAGCTCGTCGGTCATCCAGTGACTGACTTCCGAGAAGTACCCCTGCACGCGCACCGCTTTCACCAGGCCGGTGAGTTCGCGCCGGCTCCAGTTGAAATTCCCCCGGTTGGCGCGGTCGTAGGGCGCATCCATCTGCAAGGCGGGATAGAGCGTGAGGCCGCCCGACTGGCGCGTGAAGGAAAGCTCCATGCTCTGGTTGGGCGCCAAGTCGACTCCGATCCGCGCCCAACCGGTGTTGATGTCGAAGGCGGGGCGGTCGCGGCCGGCAGCCGAGTAATTGGCGTAGGCGGTGGTGGCGCGCCCCGAGCCGTCCACATACGGGTCCGACCGGCGGTAGGAGTAACCGGCGAGGCCGTGGATCCGGCCCTTGGAAAACGACCCCGTCAGCGACGGATTGTAGAAGCCAAACGAACTGGCGCCGAACGACGGCACCAGGTGGAAACCGGCCTCGGGATCCTTGCTCACCACGTTGACCGTGCCGCCCAGGCTGCCCTGGTTGCGGATATCGAACGGTCCCTTGGTCACCTCCACGGTTTCGACCTCGGCGAAATCGACATGGTACGCCGCCGGGTCCATGTGCCCGGGGCAGGCCCCGTAGATGCGCTGGCCGTCGATCAGGATGTCGATGTTGCCCTGCTGGAAGCCGCGCAGCACCACGTCGTTGGCGATGCCGCCCTTGCGGATCATGGTCAGGCCTTCCAGCTTGGAGAGGGCTTCGCCCAAATCCTTGGCGGCGCTCTCGCGCACCTCGCGGATTTCGAGCACTTCCCGGGAATTGCGGGAGCTGGTCTCGCGGGCATCCTCGCCCGGCGGCGCCTTAGCCGTCACCGTCACCTGCTCGTTCATGGCGGCTACTTGCAGAGACAGCTCCAGATCCTTTTTCTCGCCTGGCTGGATATCGAGATTCTGCAGCAGCGGCGCGAAGCCAGCGGCTTCCGCCGCCAGGCCGTAGCTTCCCGGAGGCAGGCTCGCCACCCGGAAGACGCCGTTGTGATCCGTGCCCGCCACGATCTCTTCGGCGTTGGCGCGGTTGGTCAGTTTGATGGCAGCTCCCGGCACAACTGCGCCGGAAGGATCGGATACCCTGCCGGTAACCACCGCGGGGGCGGCTTCCCCGGCGTGCAAGCAGCACGCCGCCGCCAGCAACAGAAACAACGATTTCATACCATCCTCCTTCTGCAATCGGCTCACACACTTCCCGGGGGCGCGATTAATCCCCGCGACCCGGCGCGACAGGGGTCAGGCGATGAGCAAAGGAGGCGGGCGTTGGTGGAGGGGATTGGGGGAAATGCCGGATGCGTCGGATGCGGAAACGGCCGTCACAGATCCGGACCAGGTCAGCGGCCGCCCGGACCGTACCGGAGCGCCGGACAACGTGACCGGTGAGGCCGGCCCGCCGGCACAACCACATCCACAGCCGCGGGAACAGTCGGGGCGCGATGACCAGGCGGGGCCGCCAGCCGTCCTGTGGCAACACGAAGCCCCTTTCGAACAGCAGGAGCATCGGCGCGTTGGCGTAGAAGACAACTGCGGAAAGGGAAGGGACAGCAGCAGGACCAGCAGCAGCGCCGGCGGCGCCAGCCGCATTTTCCTGCTTCGCGTTGTGCTCCAGGCTGCCACTTACCGGCAATTTAGCACGGGTAAAGGGATGTTCATATCCGAAATTGTTGGTATAAACAGGGGCAAATTGTCGCGTCTTCGGGATGCCTGGCGTAACCGGGCGTTGCGGATTCAGGGAAGAGTGGGTATGCCGGCGGGCGACAGCTTGTGCCCGCCGGCAAGAGGATCTGGGGTGGGTGCCTCTGGGTGACAGCTTGTTCCCGGGGGCATGAGGGGATTTTCGTCAGTGAACTCGTCTTCGGGTTCGCTCTCCTTGAGGACGCATTGTCTGTGCCCTACGATGCGATTCTAGGTTAGAGCGCGGGCATAAGTAATCCGTACTTTCTTGTATAAGGGGTGGTGTCGAACCGGGATGGGCAATCGGCATATTACCCTACGGCAGCGAATTCCGGTTCAGGAACTGTTGCAGGTTTGCCAGCGAAGCCCGCATACCGTCGCCGGTGCGATTCGCTTCCGCGGTGTAGCCTTCGATCTTCGAGATGACGTCTTTGTGCAGCCGGGTGAACAGCTCGACGATTTGCGGATCGCGCCAGCCCCGGTCGCCTTCCCTCTGAATGATCTCGATCGCTTTGGCCGCCGGATAGGCCTGCTTGTACGGGCGCGGGTTGGTGAGCGCATCGTAAATGTCGGCGATCTGCACGATGCGCGCCAGTTGTGGAATCTGTTCGCCGCGCAGCCCGTCGGGATAGCCGCCGCCATCCCACCGTTCATGATGATGGCGAATGACAGGCAGCACTGGGGCGAGCGATTTCAGGTGCCGGCAGATCTCCTCCCCCCGGGTAGTGTGGCTGCGCATGACAACCCATTCCTGCGCGCTGAGCCTGCTGGGCTTGAACAGGACCGAGTCGGGGATGCCGACCTTGCCGACATCGTGCAGGTGGCCGCCGCGGTAGAGCGCCAGCAGCCGGGCGCGATCGAACTGCAAGGCAATTCCCATGGTGACGCTGATCAGCGCCAGCCGCTCGCAATGCCCCGCCGTATGGTGATCGCGCTGCTCCACCGCCTGCGCCAGGGCGAACAGGATCCCTTCGGTTTCGTCGATCGAAGATCCGTCCGGTAGGGAGGTCTGCCGCTCGTCTTCGAGTCCCGCGAGGGGGGTCGGGAGATCGTGCCGGGATTCGGCCGCCGCCAATCTGCAGGTGGGACGTAAACCTGAATTAGAGAGCTGCTTATCGGATTTCCGGGCCATTTTGTGCCACTGCACATCTATCGGCATCCGCGCCGGAAACGACTAGGGTCCAGACGTTAGAAAGGCCGCGCCGGAGCTAACGGCGCACCACCGTAATGGCGCGCCACGCGGAGTTGCCGGTCGCGTCAAAGGCGCGCACGGTGACCACATTTGTCCCCACCAGCAGCGGCACGCTGGCAGACCAGGTGGCGGTGCCGGCGGCATCCCCCGAACTGCCCGTCGATGTGCTCCACTTCACGGCCGTCACGCCCACATTATCGGAGGCGGAGCCGCTGATGGCGATGGCCGCCGAGGATGTGCTCACAATCGTCGAGCCGGGCGACACCACTTGCAGGAAGGGCGGCGTGGTATCGGTTCCGCCGGTGGGCGGCGTTGGCGGCGGATTGGGCGGCGTTGGCGGCGGCGGATTGGCCGGCGGAGACGGCGGACCGGGCGGCGAGGGCGCCGGTGGATTGGGTGGCGGCGGGCTGGGCGGCTGGACCGGCGTGCCCGGCGGCGGCTGCGTCTCGCCGTTCGCGCCATAGAGCGCACGAATGCCCGCAATATCGTCGTTGGTCAGGCCCGTGGCCAGGCGGTAATAAGGATACATCACCGCTCCCGGGTTATCGGAATGCCCCAGACCCAGCGCATGCCCCGCCTCATGCAGGGCCACCGTGAAGAGGTCGATGCTCGTGCCGGCGTGCCAGTCCTCGCTGGCGTCCAGGTGCATGTCTCCGGCGATCGGCTCGGTGTTGGGCGGCGCCGGATAGAACGTATGGGCCAGCACGCCGCCGGGCCCATCGAACGGATACGGGTCGCCGTGCGCGCCGCTCGCGAACAGAATATCGATGCTGCGCGCCGCGGCTGCTTGGTCCGCGGAAGTAAAGCTGATGTTGGCGTAGCGCGCCCATTCGCGGAATGCCCGTTCCACTTCGCCGCGCGCCAGGTTGGCGTCCAGGTTGCCGGGTGTGGAATCGAAGAAGTACTGGAGCGCGACTCCGCCGCCAGTGTCTTTGGCCCATCCGCGGCCGACCGCCACGTATTCTGCCATGGGACCCGCTTCGGCGATGGGGCCGGCGCACGACATCACGCGCTCACCGGTGAGCAGGTCTACGAGGGCGGGCAGGATATAGGCCACCTCGTCGCGCGCGGCCAGCCCATCCAGGCGGCCGGAGGAGCCGGTCACCAGCAGTTGGCCGGGAAGCAGGTTGGGGTTTTCCAGGATTTCGAAACCTTGCTCCACGGCCAGGGTGCGCGCCGCGGCCATGTCCACGTCGGGGTGGAATACCACCACGTAGGCGCCCGCCGGGAGGGCAGCCAGCGCCGGGCTGATCTTGTCCGCCGCATCGAGCGGGCCCGACCAGCTCACCCCGAGGCCTGCGAGGTTGAGCGGCGGCAGGCCCGAAACCATCAGCGAGTCATCCGGCACATAGGCCAGCACCTGGATGTGGCGCTGCGCCAACTGGTTGCGCAGGTCCGGCCCGGGGTAAGAAGCGAATTGCACCAGGAAGTGCCGGGCGGGGCGCCGGACGAGCACCCCCGGATGTGGGGTCCGCGGCGTTTGCGCCGGATCGACGGTCCTTGTTTTCAAGCGGATAACACCGCCGGCCCAGGCTATCTGTGCCGCCAGAATCCATGTCAGAGCAATCATCCGGAACAACCGCATTCAGCCTCCGCTTAACCTTTCGACAGTTCCTGAGAATTTCTTGAGCCCCAAGCCACTACTTCACTTCCGAAAATGAAACGCAATCTGTGCATCTTCACGGTCCTGGCCTGGACCCCTGGGGTGTGGGGCTCCGCCCTCCCCCGCGCGCAGTACCGCGTGGCCACGGTGGCCGGCAGCTCGCAGTTGGGCGATGGCGGCCCCGCCATCAGCGCGCAAATCGGCGCCATACAGGGCATCGCCGTGGACCGCGGCGGCAACCTCTACCTGGCCGACACGGACCACCACCGGGTGCGCCGCATCGCGCCCGACGGCGCCATTGCCACGCTGGCGGGCACGGGCACGGCGGGCTACAGCGGCGATGGCGGCCCGGCGGCCGGCGCCCAACTGAATCTGCCGTACGGTCTGGCCGCCGACCTCGCCGGGAATGTCTACGTGGCCGACCTCGGCAATAACCGCGTACGGCGCATCGGTCCGGACGGCACCATTACCACCGTGGCGGGCACCGGAGTGCAGGGGTCGTCGGGTGACGGCGGGCCGGCCACAGGCGCGCAACTGCTGGCGCCGCGCAACGTGGCGGCGGATGCGGCCGGCAACCTATACATCTCCGAGTTCGGGGGCCATCGCGTGCGAAAGGTGAGCCCCGACGGCCGGATCGTGACGGTGGCGGGCACCGGTGTGGCGGGTTTCCGCGGCGATGGCGGAGCGGCCGCTTCCGCGCAGCTCGCCTTTCCCGCGGGGCTGGCGGTGGACCGCAACGGCGCCTTGTACATTGCCGATTCGCAAAACCAGCGCGTGCGCAAGGTAATGCCCGGCGGTCTCATTGCGACCGTTCTCGGCGGCACCCCCGGCACCAAACTGCTGACCCCGATGGCGGTTGCGCCCGACCTCTCCGGTGGCCTGTACGTGGCCGACGGCTCGGGGACGGTGCGCGCCGCGACAACCTCCGGCGGCTGGATCAACGTGGCAGGGAACGGTACTCCAGGCTTTTCCGGCGACTCCGGCCCGGCGCCCTCCGCGGCGCTGACCGTGCCGCGCGATCTGGCGCTGGACTCCGCCGGCAACCTCTATATTGCCGACGGCGTGCGCATCCGCCGCGTGGACGGCTCCGGGACGATTCAAACGGTGGCGGGCGACGGGTATCTGCAAGCCATCGGCGATGGCGGCTAGGCGGTGAAGGCGGAGCTGCTGCAGCCGTCGGCGATGGTGCTGGATGCGGCCGGCGGCCTCTATCTCGCCGACACCGGAACCCAGCGTGTGCGCAAGGTGCAGCCCTCCGGCACCATCCTGACGGTGGCCGGAAACGGCATGGCCGCGCCGGGTGGGGAGCGCGTGGCCGCCACTGGCTCCCCGCTGTTTTCGCCCACGGGAGTGGCGCTCGATGCGGCGGGCAACCTGCTGATCGCCGAAACCCTGAGCCATCGCATCCGCAAAGTGACTCCGGCCGGCACCATCAGCACCGTCGCCGGGACGGGCGCGGAAGGCATGGGGCCGGAACTGCTGCCGCCGGCCGAAACGGCGCTGCGCGGGCCTCGCGGCGTGTGCGTGGACCATGCGGGCGCGATGTTCATCGTGGACACCGGCAACCACCGGGTGCTGCGCGTCCCACCGTCCGGCACGGTGGAGACCGCCGCCGGCAATGGCGCCGCGGGCAATGCCGGCGATGGCGGCAAAGCGCGCCTGGCGCAGCTGAACCAGCCCACGGCCTGCGCGCTCGATGCGGCGGGCAATCTGTTCATCGCCGACACCGGCAACCACAGCATCCGCAAAGTGACTCCCGCCGGCGCCATCGGCACGGTGGCGGGCACGGGCGTGGCGGGCGCTACGGGCGACGAGGGCCCCGCCACTGCCGCTTTGCTGGATGCGCCGCGCGGCGTGGCGGCGGACTCGAACGGCAACATTTTCATCGCCGATACGGGCAATAACCGCATCCGCCAGGTGACCGCCGATGGCGTAATCCACACCATTGCCGGGCAGGACGCGGCGGGCTTTGCGGGGGATGGCGGACCGGGCTTGGCGGCGCAACTGAGCGGGCCCGCCGGCCTGGTGCTGGATGGTGCGGGCGACCTCTACTTCGCCGACAGCAACAACAACCGTGTCCGCTGCCTGACGCCGGAGGCCGCGGCGCCGCCGGAGCCGGTGATCCTGGCGCCCGCGGCGTCGGTGGTTAATGCGGCAAGCTCGAAGAAGGGTCCGGTCGCGCCCGGCGAAATCGTCGCCATATTCGGGACCGGCATGGGGCCGGAGTCCGGCGTGGCGGGCGCCGTCGATTCCGCGGGGCTGATGGCCAATCAACTGGGGGGAACGGAAGTGCGCTTCGATGGCATTCCGGCGCCGCTGTTCTACGCCCAGGCGGGCCAGATCAACGCCCAGGCGCCCTATACCTTGACGGGCGGCGGCGTGACGCACATCGAGGTGCTCTACCAGGGGAAACCGGCCGGCGCGGTGGATGTGCCAGTGGCCGGCGCCGTGCCCGCGCTGTTCGGCGTGGTCAATCAGGACGGCTCCTTGAACGCGGCAGCCGCCGCCGCACCGCGCGGCTCCATCGTCACGCTGTACGGCACGGGCGAGGGTCTCACCGACGGCGCCAACATTGCGGGCCAGCCGGCGGGCGCCCCCTATGCGCACCCCAGACAGCCCGTGACCCTCGCCATAGCCGGCATGACCGCTGAGATCCTATACGCCGGCAACGCTCCGGGCCTGATCGGCGTGCTGCAAGTGAACGCGCGCGTGCCGGCCGGTTTCGTGCCCACCGGCGCGGTGCCCGTGGCATTGATGGTGGGCGCGACGGCGGCGCCCGAGCTGACCATGTGGCTGAAGTGAGTTGAGAGACACTGCGGGTGTAAGAGCGGCGTGAATCGGGGGAAGGATTTCGTTGCGGCGGCCGGGGCTACGGTTGTACAAACCGCGGGTCTTATCGCCCGGCGTATTTTCCGGCCGCCAATGGTTGGAGCCGCGTCTGGGAGGCAGGGGGTAGGCTTTAAGGGCACGTACCTTACGCATTCCATTCGACGCAAATGGCTCTCTGAAGACCGTGGGAGCAGGATCCGCAGATCTGTCCGCGCGGTGTAACAGAACCGGTTCCGAAGTCTCCCGTCGACGCGAATCGCAATCGTCCCTACTCAGGACGTCCGGGAGTTCAGCACCACCGTACTATGCAACGCTTCCAGGCCTGGAAGAAAACTGTTGGGGGCTGCGGGACCCAGGGGGTACCCCGGGCGCAACCCTCTTTCAATTGCAGAATAGCAGGCAGGCGGCGGCGGCGCGGAGATGAGGGCGCGCAAGTGGTTGAGGGGGCAAAGGAAAAGATTTCGTTTTCGCGGTGACTCGCCTGGTGCGACTGATGGCGCAGGACTGACCGGTGTCGATCGACATTTCCGGGTCTCCGGGTGATTGGGAGGGCCGGCCTCCAAGAAGTCCACTCTTTCGCCAGACACTTCAGCGGAGTATCCGGTGAGGTCATCCGGCGCGGTTGGCGTTCAGTAAGCTTCTCCCTGGTTGTCAATGCCGAGGACGCGGATGAGATCTGGTGGTTCGAGGCAGAAAAAGACCCGCCACTTGCCGACTCGCAGCCGCAGTTCACCGGGCCGGTCTTTGAGGGACTTCACATCGCCGCGGCCTGTCGCGGCGAAACGCACCGGGGCCGCATCGATCCGTGCCTGGACGACGCGGTCAAGACGCGCCAGATCGCGCACCGCGGCAGGGCGGAAAACGACGCGGCGGATCACCGCCCGAGCCGCCGCTGGACTTTTTCCAGGGGAACATCGCCGCCCGGTTCCGTGCGGGCCAGATCCAGCTTGGCCGCGGGTCTCGGCATCGATGATTTCCTGCTCGCCCAGTTCCGCAAGAAATAGCCACTTGCACTTCAGTGTCCGGAAGGGCATCCACGAGCGATTGAAGCCGGTCGTGATCGGAGGACATGCCTTATGCATCTTCACGGGCGAACCACGCAGTTCCGCCCGAGCAGCAAGCGTTCCATGTGGACTCCGTATCCAAGCTGGCAAACCGCAGGGGAGCACCACGTGCGCTATGGGTCGGGACGTGACCGGCGTTTGGCGGGAGAGATCATGCGAACTCATGGAATTGCTCCCGGACACTGGCCGACTTCCCGGTACTAATCCGCCGAAGCTTCCCAGGACGCCGTCTGTCGGGAGCAATCCAACCTCTGTCGTAACCGACTCTAGAATCGCTTTCCGCATTCGGACCGAACCCCACACGGCTAATTTGAAGGCCATACTGCCGGGAATACGACGCCGCTGTGAGTTCTTTAGCTGAGACAGCCGTCACCAGGCTCGGATCCTTCGGCGAACGGGTGAATGCGCTGGCACGTCTTGCAGTCCTTGAGGAGGACTAACGGCGAGCGCGGCCGCGGTTGGACACCGAGAAGGTGGATGAGCAGTTCTTCGACGCGGACGCGCTTCGGCGTGTGGGGGTTTGCGGACGGGCGGCGGACGCAGATCGGTCCCCCAGCTCCGCGTATCCCTTCATGGCCACCAGCCACGGCTCCTACGCTCCATACCCAGTGGCCGACCGGCAATCCTGCCGGAATGCGTTTAGCGAGGATGGGGTCTGCCGTGTCGAGCGTCGCGAAGGCTTTGCTGGATGCGTTCCACCATGCGTCGCTGTCTTTTCCGTTTGCCGGCTGGTTCGCGATGATGTCGAGAAAGCTCACGATGTCGAGTCCCAGATCCACATCGCGCCGGAGTTGCTTGTGGAGATCCCGGAGTTTGTCGGGAGAGTCCTTCGCCGATTTGATGACGCCCTCATTCTCGTATGAGCACTTCACTTCGACCCCGACGAGGAGATCCATGGGCGGCGGCCATACGAGTCCGCCATCCTGTACGAACCGCCGCGTTGCCATCATCTCCACCAATCCCGGCGCGGCGTCAGGCCACCGCGCTTCCTCTTCGGTGTATACGCTGCTGTACGCGTCCGGATCGCTAAAGGTGAGCCGTCCGCCGATGATGTCGATTTCACCCGCTTCGTCGAGGCCGAGCGTCGAGAACCGGAGTTCCATGATGAACCACGAGACGCCGTGAAAAAGTTGGGCGCGGAGCGGCATTGTCGCAAGCAACCGGTGGGTCGCGACTGACTCTCGTTCCGAACTGTCCTGTTCGATGATGTACGACATCCCGAGAACTCCAGGATACCGTGAACCACCCTGTAACCCGTGGCGAGCCCCTAGTGCATTCGGGGACGTCACGGCCATGGGTCCACGGATCGATTTGGTCATATTCCAGTCGCGATGCCGACTTATCGTTCCTAATTCGACTCGACGCTCTGTCCAGGCTATCCGGGTTGAACTTGGCTCCCCGTCGTGGATGGATTTCGAACTCTGGGCCCTCGGAGGCGCCGTCCTCGCATCCGAACGCCCGCACCCTTGGGGTTCACAACCGTCCTGATTTATTTAATTGAGCAGCTCAATCGCCGCGGCGCAGATCCCACGCTCGTTCAGGCCTTCGTACAAGCGTTGTGCCTCCGGGTACCGCTGCCCCGGTGTACGCCGCCGGCTAGCCTCGTTTCCTCGTTTTAACGCTGGGTCCGATGCGGAGGGAGGGTACGGTGCCTTGAGCGAGCACGTAGAGCCGGTGACGCCAATGAGCGGTTGCCGGCCGCGACCTACATTAAATTAACTTCCTACGAACGCATCGCTCGCGGTAGCATACACCTGCTTTACTGCCGCCGCGCGGACCTCACAGTCGAATGTGCGCCAGACGGTTCACTTCGGGATGACTGTGGTCGGATCGCCCGGTAGCCTGGCTGCCGTTGCTGAAGCACCAGAATTGATAGTTCCGGCCATCTTTTCGAGCCGAGTCGACTCCACCTCATTCAGGAGTTGCCTGCCGCGCGCCTCCATTTCTGGCGTGAGCGGTTGCGAATAGAGCCATTCGAAGCCCCGCAGTACCTCGCCGAACATCGCCTCGTAGGTAAATTCCGAGATGTGGCTGCACCCGTGAATCTGTTCGGCCAACTCCCGGCACTTTCCCCGAACTGAATCAGGCTTATCTGTGAATCGCTTAGTGAGCCACAGCGCCAGGTCGAGCAGCTGCAGACCAAAAGATTGCATTGAACTCGCCTGGCGAAAGTCGCATTCAAACGTGCTCATGTCTTTCAGGTCCACCATCAGCGCGAGCGGGTGTGTTGCATTTGCAGAGCCGTATTTCTTGCTCAATTCGAACGCCGTTTTGAGGTCCTTCCCGAACTGCTGCTGTTCATCGTGGATGAACGTGCCAACTGTGAGGCCGGTCTCCTCATTCAATTGGTGGAGTTCGTGAACCACAAGTGTAAGAGCAACGATATTCGGTGCATCGAGTTCGGATCTCCTCCCCTCGAGCAAGGGTTCGGGATGCAGCATCGCCCATTTGATGGCATCCAACAACAATTGGCGGGAGCGCGGATCGCCCACATGGGTTTCAATTCGCCCTTCAAGGCGCATGAGAATCCGAACGAAAGCCTTGCAGTCACCTGTTTCGTAAATAGCCCAAAACTCCTCGCGATCATCGATATCGAGGAAGGCCACGATCAGGTGGGCAAAATAGAGCCGATTCAGGCGGATCCCATACTGCAGGTTGGATACAGCCATGTTTGTGCCGCTGTCCCAAAGCGTATCGACGAACTTTGTTGCAGCGAGATGACTCTTATCCACTCGCGTGAACAAGAAACGAGCATCATACCGCCTGATCAGGGTGCTGACCTTACCTGCGATGCGTTCTATGCCCCCGAAGCCCAGGTGATTCCCGTGCAGCTCTTTCACACCTGCGCGTGATAGGCACGCGCGATGAATTGCGGGATCGAGTTTGTCGAGATCGATAGGCATGAGTAACGTGCCGGTCCAGAAGTACGGCTGATTCGGATCGAACAGTTTTAGGCCGGAATTCCCGGTTTCGTCGGTGTAGGCAAACAGCGGCTTGATCACCCGAGGTTTAGAACGATGCGGCATAGTGCTAAATTCCATTTTATCGCGCGAGTTCTTCAGGTTCTTGTCGGCATAGCTCCCAATAAACGCGCCACCGTAGGCTCGCGTGCGACGCGCCTGCGCCTAGTTCAGACTGCGGGCATGGCCAACATAAAACGCAAGCTCAGTCCCAAAACAGTCCTGAAACTGCCGGATCTCGAACAATCGAAATCAGCAGTGCTTAACAGTCTGACCTCCCGTAGCTCCCAACGCTCGTACGACCATGCGATCCGTGAATTCATCGACTGGTACTGCTCGGAACCCCGCCTCGCCTTCAACAAGACCGTGGTGACGCGCTACCGGATCAACCTGGAACAGGCCCAATATGCCTCCTCCACTATCAACCTGCGACTTGCGGCGATTCGGCGATTGGCGTACGAAGCTGCCGACTGCGGGCTTCTGAGCCCCGATCTTGCGGCGGGAATCCGGCGGGTCAAGGGCGTAAAGAAGCATGGCATGCGCATCGGAAATTGGTTGACGGCGGACCAGGGGAAGCGACTCCTCACAGCGTTCGGCGGTGAGGACCTGCGTTCCAAACGCGACTACGCAATGATCGCAGTTCTGCTCGGTTGTGGCCTCCGGAGGGCGGAAGTAGCGGGGCTCACCGTCGAAGACCTCCAACAGCGAGAAGAGCACTGGGTCATCGCCGATCTTGTTGGCAAGGGTGGCCACGTTCGAACTGTGCCAGTCCCGACCTGGGTCAAGCTTGCGGTCGACAACTGGTTGACCGCTGCCGGCATCTCGACCGGCCCGGTGTTTCGGGCGATCAACAAGGCCCACCGGATCGCGACAAGTGGTTTCAGCCCGAAGGTCATCTGGGGCGTGGTAAAGGCGGGGTCCGCGAAATGTGGTCTGGATCGCGTTGCGCCGCACGATCTCCGCCGTACCTGCGCCCGATTGTGCCACGAGGCAGGCGGAGAGCTAGAGCAAATCCAGTTCTTGCTCGGACATGTAAGCGTTCAAACCACGGAGCGATATTTAGGCTGCAAGCAGCGGCTCCGAAATGCGGTCAACGACAAAATCGGTCTAGAGCCAGCCTCGTCTTGAGCATTTTCCGTTCAGGCGGGCCGACTTATGGGTACTAATCCGCGCGGCGGCGCTGGTCATCGCCTACTGGATGTCGGACAATGACTGCCAGGAGCTACGCCACCGCGCCGAGGAACCCTATGAAAGCCATCACGTACCGCGAGTACGGCGGGCCCGAGGTGTTGCATCTGGAAGAGGGCGCAAAGCCCGCTCCCAAAGACGACCAGTTGCTGGTGCGAGTGCGGGCGGCGGCGCTGAATCCCTACGACATGCACCTCATGCGCGGCACGCCCTACTTCCTGCGCCTGATCGCCGGGTTGCGCAAGCCGAAGTTTACCGGCATTGGCGTGGATTTCTCCGGCGTGGTGGAGAGCGTGGGCAACAACGTCACTGGGTTCAAGCCTGGCGACGCGGTCTTCGGCGGTTGCCACGGCGCGCTCGCCGAGTACCTGGTGATCGCCGGGCAGGGGCTGCTGAAGAAGCCGGACAACATCAGCTTCGAGCAGGCGGGCGGGGTGAACATCGCGGCAAAGACCGCGCTGCAGGCGCTGCGCGATGCGGGCAGGCTCCGGCCCGGCCAGAAGGTGCTGATCAACGGGGCGTCGGGCGGCGTGGGCACCTTCGCGGTGCAGATCGCCAGGCACCTGGGCGGGGAGGTCACCGGCGTGAGTAGCGGCCGCAACACCGAGCTGGTGCGTTCGCTGGGCGCCGGCCACGTCATCGACTACACCCAGCAGGACTACACCCAGGGTGGCGCGCAGTACGACCTGATCATCGACAGCATCGGGAACCACTCGCTCTCGGCGAACCGGCGCGTGCTAAAGCCGAACGGCCGCTACGTGATGGTCGGCGGACCGAAAGGCAAATGGATCAAGCCGATGGGCCGCGCGACCGCGGCAATGATTTATTCCAAGTTCGTTCATCAGGAAATGGGCATGATGATGGCGCGAGCCTGCCAAGACGACCTCGCCTTGCTGGCCGAGCTGATGCAGCAAGGCAAAGTGATGCCGGTGATCGACAAGACTTACAAGCTGAGCGAGGCCGCCGAGGCGATGCGTCACCTGGAAACCGGCAGGGTGCAGGGCAAGATCGTGATCCAGATGGACTAACGAGGCTCCGCCTCAGACCGACGAGGTATATTTCCGCCGGGTCTGAAGATCGGGCATAATCCGGTAGATGGCTCCGGTCGACAGTGGAGAACTGCAAGCAGTTCTCGCCAATGATTTAGGCCGCCGAAGCGGCAGTCGATCCCGAGCGATCGGAGTCGTGCCGGAGCCAAAATGAGCGTATCACGATCAGTCGCCGAAGTTCTC
>JAIQEX010000224.1 GCA_020073615.1 Terriglobia bacterium | reverse complement strand
GCTCGACTTGATGTTGCAGTTCTTCGCGGCTGGGCTGGTTGATCTGGTTGGAGTGTCGATGGCGATTCGCTGCGGTCCCCTGTTCTGTTGCCCGGCGGCGAGCGGCTCTCGCACTCATCCACAATACGTTAAGCGATTTGGCGCGATTTGTCCAGCAAAATCGATGGCGGTACCTGAACTGTTACAAGACGCCTTCCAGCAGTTCGTCACCCTACTGCGCTCTCCGCAGCCGATGTTACTCGACCTCGTTCCTGCCTCTTTGTCTCCCTGAAACCCTAATTTTCCCCTCGCCTCGCCACTGACTCACAATCACAATGTGCGGACTCACCATTCCGTGCAAGCGGTGATTTGTCATGGTCCCGGAATGGTAAACATTGGCGGGCGAAGCCCTTGGCTAGTTAGATACGAACAGCGTCATGTTTTTGCACTGCGGCAATTCCGCTCGCCTGTCGCGCCGGGCGATAGCACAAATCGAAAGCGCCGATCTTCTGGTCGCGGCTGTGGCCATACTCGAACTCGAAATGCTGTATGAGAAAGGCGCAGTCAAGTACGCGTCATGCAGATTCTTTCCGACCTCCATCAACTGGTCGGCGTGGGCGTCTGGCAGTTGCCGATGGCCGTCATCGTTCACCGTGCTTTTGCAGGTGAAATGGACCCGGGAACCCGGCGACCGTCTCATCGTGGCCAATGCCATCGCCAACAACGAAGCCCCGCTGGTGACAGCGGATCGCCGCATCCACGAACAGTATCCCAACGCTATCTGGTAGGTGCTCAATTCCGCGCGAACCTGAAAATGTAGCTGCCCGATACCTCGAGGACGCCTCCGGGTATCGCGGACACGCCGCGCGCGTGCTGATCCCCGATGATGAAGCGGGCGTGACCGCTGCGTTGCGCAAAGCCTCGGCGGCCGGTACGCCGGTGACCGCGGCCGGCGCGGGCACGGGCGTCACCGGGGCGCGCGTCCCGCTGGGCGGATGGGTGCTCTCGCTCGAACGGCTGACGCGCCTGGAAATTCATGGGGGCCACGCCATTGCGGGTGCCGGCGTCGCGCTCCACGATCTGCATGCCGCCGCCGCGCGCTCCGGCCAGTTTTACCCGCCCGACCCTACCGAGATTTCGGCATCCGTGGGCGGCACCATCGCCACCAACGCCAGCGGCGCGCGCAGCTTTCGCTACGGCTCGACGCGCCGCTGGATCGAGCGCCTGCGCGTGGCGCCGGCCGATGGCCGCCTGCTGGAAGTGGGGCGCGGCGATGCCATCGATTTCGATCCCGGCGTCATCCCTCTGCCAGCGGTCACCAAGAACACGGCGGGATACCTGCTGCGCCCCGGCATGGACTGGATCGACCTGTTCGCCGGCTCGGAGGGCACGCTCGGCGTAGTTACCGAAGCCCGCCTGCGCCTGCTGTCCGCGCCGGCGGCGATTCTCGCCGGGGTGATTTTCTTCGCCGGCGACGACGCGGCGCTCGACGCCGTCGACCAATGGCGCTCCAACGGCGCGCGCATGCTCGAATACCGGGATGCTCCTTCGCTCGATCTTCTGCGCGGGCGCTTCCCGGAAATCCCGGCGCCGGCGCGCGCGGCCATTCTGTTCGACCAGGAGCTTTCCTCGGAAGACGGCCCCGAAACCGATGCCTGGGTGGAACGCATCGCCGCCCTGGCGGAAGCGTCCTGGTTCGCCCTGGCCGCGCGCGACCGCGAGCGCTTCCGCCAGTTCCGGCACGCGCTCCCCGAGCTGCGCCACGGGCAGGTCGCCCGCGTTTGCACGCTCCCGCTCCGCGGGCCTACAATCGCTACTGGGATTCGGGTAGTTGCCCGATCCCTCTCCCATGAATATCTCCGTCAAAGGTGAATATGCCTTGCAGGCGATTTTCGATCTGGCGTCGCAGCGCGCCGGCATGCCCGTAAGAATCGCCGACATCGCGCGCCGCCAGCGGATTCCGCAGAAATTTCTGGAGCTGATCCTGGCGGGCTTGCGGCAGGGCGGCTTTGTGGAATCCCGCCGCGGCGCCGAAGGCGGCTACCTGCTGGCGCGGGCCCCGGGCGCCATCACCGTGGGAGAGGTGCTGCGGGCGGTCGAAGGGCAGCATGGCCGGAGCAGAGCCGGGCGCAAGAGCGAAACGCCATTTTCCGACCTGTGGCAGCGGGTGGACGGAGCCGTCTCGGAAATTATCGACCAAACCACCTTCGCCGACCTGCTGCGCAACTGGCACGACAAGCAGGCCAGGTTCGTGTTGAACTGGGAGATCTGAAATTGCAAGTCTACGACGACAATTCGTTCAGCATCGGGCGCACGCCGCTGGTCCGGCTGAACCGCGTCACTGATGGCGGCAAGGCCATTGTCCTGGCGAAAATCGAAGGCCGCAACCCGGCCTATTCGGTCAAGTGCCGCATTGGCGCATCCATGGTGTGGGACGCCGAGAAGCGCGGCATTCTGAAAACCGGCAAGGAGATTATCGAGCCCACCAGCGGCAACACCGGAATCGCGCTGGCCTTCGTGGCCGCTGCGCGCGGCTATCCCATCACCTTGACTATGCCCGACACCATGTCGATCGAGCGGCGCAAGGTGCTCCAGGCGCTGGGAGCCACCCTGGTGCTGACCGCGGGCTCGCAGGGCATGGCCGGGTCCATCTCCCGGGCCGAAGAGATCGTGGCTTCCGATCCCGCCCGCTACGTGCTGCTGCAACAGTTCAAGAATCCGGCCAATCCGGAGATTCATTTCCGCACTACCGGTCCGGAAATCTGGGAGGATACCGGGGGCACGGTCGATGTCCTGGTGTCGGGCATCGGCACGGGCGGCACCATCAGCGGCGTCTCGCGCTATATCAAAAAGGAGAAGGGCCGCAAGATTCTCTCGGTAGGCATCGAGCCGGCGGCCAGCCCGGTGATCACCCAGCGGCTGGCCGGGGAGCCGCTCAAGCCCGGCGCGCACAAGATTCAGGGCCTCGGCGCCGGCTTCATCCCCGACACGCTCGATCTTTCCATGGTGGACCGCGTGGAGCTGGCCAGCAATGAGGAGTCCATTGAGATGGCCCGGCGTCTGGCGAAGGAGGAAGGAATTCTCGCGGGGATTTCCTGCGGCGCGGCCGTGGCGGTGGCCGTGCGGCTGGGCAAGCTGCCCGAATTCGCGGGCAAAACCATGGTGACCGTCCTGCCCGATGCCGCGGAGCGTTATCTCAGCACGACTTTGTTCGAGGGAATGTTCGACGAGTGAAAACGAAAAAGCGGGCGCGTTTGGGTGATAGGGGTGAGTGCGCCCGCTGTCGTAACGGGGATTGACTTCTAGACGGTGAAACACAGCGCGGACGTTACAGGTTGCGCACCGATTCTTGTTTTCTCGAAAGAGCCACGCATGACTAGCCCTTTAGGGCTATCGGGCCTGAAAGCCGAGAGCGGAAAGCTGATATGACTGGTTGCTTCGCGGCGGCGATGCTCGTAACACTCACCGGCCAGTTGGTCCGCGCCCAGGACCAGCCGCCCGCGCCCGCCGGACTCGTGCCCGCTCCGCCGCCGGTGGTGCTGGAAAACACGGGCCCGCCCATGGTCCTGCCATTTCATTGCACTGCGGACGACATCCAATGGGCCGGTCTGAGTTGCCTGGAGGACGAGCCGTGCGCGGTCTATCTGGAACTGAGCGCGGTCGAGCCCGCGGGCGGCCGCATCTTCGCCGCCGGCAACATTCACACTGCCGCCGTAACGCTCTACTCCGTGCTGCTGGCGAGCGAGGACGAAGGACGCACGTGGCGCGAAGTTCACGAGCGCATCCGCGGCACCGGTCTGGACCACCTGCAGTTCCTCGATGCCGCGACCGGCTGGGCCAGCGGCGTGACGCTCTCGCCGCTGCCGCAGGATCCCTTCCTGGTCTTCACGGCCGATGGCGGGAAGACCTGGAAGCGGCAGGACATTTTCGGCGACAGCGCGGAGAACCATTTCGGCTCCATCCAGCAGTTCTATTTCAGCGCGAAGGAGAGCGGCAGCCTGATCGTCGACCGCGGGCAGGGCAGCGACGGCGACCGTTACGCACTCTACGAGTCGCCCAATGCCGGCGAGACGTGGATGATCAAACAGGAGAGCACGAAGCCGCTGCGCTTGAAGCGTCCGCCCGCCGCGCCCGCCGAGTGGCGGGTGCGCGCCGACGGCCCCACGCAATCCTTCCGCATCGAGCGCCGCCAGGGCGAGCGCTGGACCCTGGTGGCCGCGTTCGCCGTGAAGTTGGCCCCCTGCAAGCCGGACGTCCAGCCTTAGCGAAGGCGCGCGCCGCGCGCGGGGCAGTCCCGGAATTCAACGCCGGTCACGGCCAACCGCTGCGCTTGTAGGATGTCAGAATAGCTGACAACTGTCCGGCTGATTCTAAACGGCCATCCAAACGAGTTTGCCAGAATTGTTGACAATTTGTGCCACGATTTCTGGCATAGTCCTACCTTCGTGTCACAGTTGTTGGCATAATCCTACACTGGCCGGGAAACAGAAGGAGCGGCAGTCCTACCCGGTGGCCCTCTCCGTCGATCCCGTTGCCGGGGTGGGAAGCGCGGAGGTGCCGTCGGCGAACGGGACCCAGTACGGCTGGGTTCTGTCCGGATAGCGCGTAAACCACGAATCAGCCCCAGATTACAGGACATCGTTATGGACGGCGTGAAGGGTCACCCCATTCCGTTGGCGATTCGCTATGCGTCGGACGTGAATGCCGCTTCGAAGGGGCCGCGGGTCAATGCCGTAACCTCTGGCATGACTTCGAACTGCTTCATCGAAATGTTTCGTATGGACGTGAGCCCTCTTAGCTGTGCCACCAATGGACCGTTCAGGTATGCATCCAGGGACGCCTGGCTATCGAATAGATAGATGCCGCCAGCCTCCTGAGCAGCCAAGTTTAGAAGCCAGATCTTCCACCTTAGTCCAGGCACATCTAGAAAGGCATGCGCGACAGAATCAGCCATCTTCTGATATTCCGCGACAGGCACATTGAGATTGAAATTGATCTGCAGAATCATGTGAAACGGTCTCCTCGTAGGAGGCCGGCGAATGGTCCTCTCAAACCCGGGCCTCAAAGATCAGATTGAATGGTGTTTGCGCGGCTCGGCGGAATAGGCCGAACCCTGAGTTAGTGACGACCGCTCGAAGGCGCGCCTCGCCAGCCTGCGCTCCCAGCGCAAGTCCGCCTTCCTGTGACAGTGAGCAAGGCGTGCAAAGCAGCGTCGAGGCCGAGAAGTACGCGCGGCCAACCGGATTGAAGTTCGCCTCTAACCGATCCTCGGCATAGGGCTCGACGATCATCCAGGCGCCGTCCGGCCTCAGGGTGGAGCGGACATGCGCGGCGGCGCCTGCCGGGTCTCCCAAGTCGTGGAGAGCATCGAAGATCGTTACCAGATCGTAGCCCGTCCCCGGAAAGTCCTTGGCTCCGGCGACGGCGAACTGGACCCTGTCTGACAGACCCTTGGCCGCGGCCCGCTCCTGTGCCGCTTCAATGGAAGCGGCGTGGGAATCGAAGCCGAAAAACCGCGAGTTCGGGAATGCCTGCGCCATCAGGAGAGTGGATGCCCCATGGCCACAGCCAATATCTGCCACGCAGCCACCCCTCGTCAGAGACTCCTGAGCTCCGGCGATCGACGGTATCCAGTTCGAGACCAGATTGGCAACATAGCCGGAGCGATAGAAGCGCTCCGTACCATGAAAGAACTGGTGGTCGTGCTGGTGCCAAGGTAGCCCCTCGCCGGTTCGAAACGCCTGTTCCAGCGCTGGGCGGATGGCCCCCGCGCCCTCGCCGCCTGGAAGGCACCCACGAGGAACGCGGGGCCGCCTTCCTCGGCGAACAGCATGGACTGCTCCGGCGACAGCGAGTATGTTCCATTTTCCGGGTGATAGTCGACATAGCCCGCCGCCGCGTGTGCATTGAGCCATTCCCGGACGTATCGTTCGGCCGTGTCAGTTCGTTGTGCGAGCGCGGCCGGAGTGGTCGGTTGGCCATCCCGCATCGCGCGGTACAGGCCGAGGCTGTCCCCGATCAGGATCAGCGGGGCTTGAAACACGGCGCCGAAGTCCGACACAACCTTGCCCAGCAGCGCGTGCAGTTTTTGTTCGTTGATATTCATGACGTATACTCTTTCTTTCTCTTCTGAGCGGAATCAGTAGTTGTCTAACGAGGCTCCGCCTCAGACCGACGAGGTATATTTCCGCCGGGTCTGAAGATCGGGCATAATCCGGTAGATGGCTCCGGTCGACAGTGGAGAACTGCAAGCAGTTCTCGCCAATGATTTAGGCCGCCGAAGCGGCAGTCGATCCCGAGCGATCGGAGTCGTGCCGGAGCCAAAATGAGCGTATCACGATAGTCGCCG
>JAIQEX010000074.1 GCA_020073615.1 Terriglobia bacterium | reverse complement strand
CCGGTCCCGTTCCGCTACTTGGCGGCGGAGATCCTCAAGCTCTCGCAGCAGCCGCTCATTTTCCCGATGCAGTTGTTCGCGGCTGGCCTGGTTGGAGCGCCGATGGCTATTCGCTGCTGCTCCTTGTTGCCTCGCGCGGCGAATTGCTCTCGCACTCATCCACCATAAAGTAAACCTTTCGGCGAGATTTGTCCAGCAAAATCGGATTAGGCACGTGAACTGTTACCAAAACAGATGACCATCAGGGCAAACGTCGGTCGAATCGTCATGCCATTCTCCAAAACACCGCCTGCCTATCGCATGGCGTAGGAGCTGAGCACCTTCATGTAATTGGCGCGCTCGAAGGCGCCCGGCTGGGGAACGGCGTTGCGGCTCATGCTGCCCTGCATCTGTTTGATGGAGTCGTACTCGTGCTCGCCCATCCAGACCAGCAGTTCGGTCGAGAGCGTGTCGAGATACCCGATGCCGCGCTTCAGCAGCGCGGACGTCATCATGGCAACCTTGGCGCCGGCCATCATGGCCTTCACCACGTCGGTGGCGGTGTGCACGCCGCCGGTGAGGGCGAGATCGGCCTTCACGCTGCCGTACAACACCGCGATCCAGTGCAGCCGCAGCAGCAATTCATACGAGTTGCTGAGGATCAGGTTGGGCACCACTTCCAGCGCTTCCAGGTCGAAATCCGGCTGGTAGAAGCGATTGAAGAGCACCAGCCCGGCGGCGCCCGCGGCGTCGAGTTTCTTCGCCACGTTGCCCATGGAGCTGAAGTACGGGCCGAGCTTGACGGCCACGGGGATCTTGACCTCGGCCTTCACCGCCTTCACCAGCTCGACGTACTGTTGCTCCACCTGCTCGCCCGAAACGTTGGCGTCCACGGGGATGTAATAGATGTTCAGCTCGAGCGCATCGGCGCCGGCCTGTTCCATCTGCTTCGCGTAGCCCAGCCAGCCGCCGGTGGTGGTGCCATTGAGGCTGGCAATCACCGGAATGGCGACGGCCTGCTTGCACTTCACGATATGGCCCAGGTAGGCGTCGGGACCCATCACGCGACGGGTCATCTCGGGGAAGTGGGTGATGGACTCGGCGGAGTTTTCCGAGCCCTCGCGGATGAAGCGGTCGAGCTCGTCGCTATCGACTTCGATCTGCTCCTCGAACAGCGAATGCAGCACCACGGCGGAGGCGCCGGCATCTTCCAGACGGCGGACGTTGGCTACGTCCTCGCACAGCGGCGAGGCCGAGGCTACCAGCGGGTTCTTCAGCTTCAGGCCCAGGTAGGTGGTGGAAAGGTCGATGGTCTTGTTGAGGTCGATCACTTTTTCACCTCCGCACCCTCGGCCGGCTCGTGGGCCAGGTAGTCGTAGAGTCTCCAGTGGCTGGCGACATCCTCCTGCGCCAGCTCCAGCAGCTTTCGGGCCTGGTCGGGATTGCTCTTGGCCAGCATGGTGTAGCGGGTTTCGTTGTAGATGTAGTCCTTGAGCGCGATGGTGGCCGGCCGCGAATCGAGCTGGAAGGGGTTCTTGTTCTGCGCGACGAGGTCGGGATTGTAGCGGAACAGCGGCCAGTAGCCGGAGTTGACGGCGGCTTTCTGCTGGTCCATGCCGAAGGCCATGTCGTAGCCGTGCGCGATGCAGTGGCTGTAGGCGATGATCAGCGACGGCCCCTCGAAGGCCTCGGCTTCGAGGAACGCTTTCACGGTGTGCATGTCTCCGCCGCCCATGGCTACGCGCGCCACGTAGACGGTGCCATAGCTGACGGCCATCATGGCGAGATCCTTCTTGGCCACGGGTTTGCCGCCGGCGGCGAACTTGGCCACCGCGCCGCGCGGCGTGGCTTTCGACGCCTGGCCGCCGGTATTGGAGTAGACCTCGGTATCGAGCACCAGGACGTTGACGTTGCGCCCGGAAGCGAGCACGTGGTCCAGGCCGCCGTAGCCGATGTCGTAGGCCCAGCCATCGCCGCCCACGATCCATACGCTCCTTTTCACGAGCGAATCGGCGATGCTCGCCAGGTCGCGGGCTTCGCGCTTGTCGATCGCGGCCAGCTTCTCCTTCAGCAGCTTCACGCGCTCGCGCTGCTCGAAGATGCCGGGCTCGGTCTTCTGATCGGCGTTGAGGATGGCGTGGGCCAGCGTTTCGCCGATGTCGAATCCCAGGCGCCACACCAGCTCGCGCGCATATTCGTTCTGCTTGTCGACCGCCAGGCGCATGCCCAGGCCGAACTCCGCGTTGTCTTCGAACAGCGAGTTCGACCAGGCCGGCCCGCGGCCCGCTTCGTTGGTGCAGTACGGCGTGGTAGGCAGGTTGCCGCCGTAAATGGAGGAGCAGCCGGTGGCGTTGGCCACCAGCATGCGGTCGCCAAAGAGCTGCGTCATCAGCTTCACGTACGGGGTTTCGCCGCAGCCCGAGCAGGCGCCGGAGAATTCGAACAGCGGCTGGAGCAACTGTACGTCCTTCACCTGGCTCATGGAAAGCGCCGCGCGGCCGGTGTCGGGGATCTTCAGGAAGAACTCCCAGTTGGCGGCTTCGGCTTCGCGCAGCGGCGGCTGCGCCACCATGTTGATGGCGCGGTGCTTCACTTCGCTCTTGCTCTTGGCCGGGCACACCTGCACGCACAGGGTGCAGCCGGTGCAATCCTCGGGCGCCACCTGCAGGGTGTACTTGCGGTTCTTCATGTCCTTCCAGCGCGCGGGCACGGCCTTGAAGGTGGCGGGGGCGCCGCCCAGGTAGCTGTCGTCGTAGACCTTGGCGCGGATCACGCTGTGCGGGCACACCAGCACGCATTTGCCGCACTGGATGCACAGCTCCTGGTCCCACTCGGGGATCTCGAGGGCGATGTTGCGCTTCTCCCACTGCGCGGTGCTCAGGGGGAAGGTGCCGTCGATGGGCAGCGCACTCACCGGCAGGTCGTCGCCTTCGCCGGCAATGATGCGTGCCGTCACCTTCTGCACGAATTCGGGCGCGGCGGCGGGCACCGGCGGGCGGATATCGAACAGTGAGGTCACGCGGTCCGGCACCTTGACTTCATGCAGGTGGTCGAGCGCGGCATCCACGGCGGCGAAGTTCTTGCGAACCACGCTCTCGCCGCGCTTGCCGTAGGTCTTCTCGATGGAGTGCTTGATGGCGGCGATGGCCTCCTCGCGCGGCAGCACGCCGCTGATGGCGAAGAAGCAGGTCTGCATGATGGTGTTGATGCGCCCGCCCATGCCGGTCTGTTTGCCGACTTCAACCCCGTCGATGACGAAGAACTTGAGCTTCTTGTCGATGATCTGCCGTTGCACCAGCCGCGGCAGATGGTCCCAGACTTCGTCCGGTCCGAAGGCGCTGTTCAGCAGGAACGTAGCGCCCGGCTCGGCGGCCTTGAGCACATCGAGGCGCTCCAGGAAGGAGAACTGGTGGCAGGCCACGAAACTGGCCTTGGTGATCAGGTAGCTGGAGTGCAGCGGGCGGGGTCCGAAGCGCAGGTGGGAGGTGGTGATGGCGCCGGACTTCTTCGAATCGTACACGAAGTAGCCTTGCGCGAAGTTGCCGGTCTCTTCGCCGATAATCTTGATGGAGTTCTTGTTGGCGCCCACGGTGCCATCGGCGCCCAGGCCGAAGAACATGGCGCGCACCGTGCCCGGAACTTCGGTGGAGAATTCGGGATCGTAATCCAGGCTGGTGTGGGTCACGTCGTCGCGGATGCCCACGGTGAAGTGGTTCTTGGGGAATTTCCTGGCAAGCTCATCGTAGACGCCCTTGACCATCGCCGGGGTGAATTCCTTGGAGGCCAGCCCGTAGCGGCCGCCGATCACCTTCTTGCTCACGCCCATTTCGGCGAGCGCGGTGACGATGTCGCAGTAGAGCGGCTCGCCGGTGGCGCCCGGTTCCTTGGTGCGGTCGAGGACGGCGATGGATTTCACGCTGGCGGGCAGCGCGGCCACGAAGGTTTCGACGGCGAACGGCCGGTACAGGCGGACCTTGAGGAGCCCGACCTTTTCGCCCGCGGCGTTCAGCGCCTCCACGGCCTCGTGGGCCACTTCGGCGCCCGAGCCCATCATCACGATCAGGCGCTCGGCATCGGGCGCGCCCACGTAATCGAACAGGTGATACTGCCGTCCCACGATGCGCGCGAACTTGTCCATGGCGTTCTGCACGATGGTGGGGCCGGCCAGGTAGTACGGGTTCGAGGCCTCGCGCGCCTGGAAGTACACATCGGGGTTCTGCGCCGTGCCGCGCATCACCGGCCGATCGGGGGAGAGCGCCCGTGCGCGGTGGGCGAGGACCAGATCGTCGTCGATCATGGCGCGCAGGTCGGCAACGGTGAGCTGCTCCACCTTGGCGACTTCATGGGAGGTGCGGAAGCCATCGAAGAAGTGCAGAAACGGGAGGCGCGATTCCAGGCTGGCGGCCTGGGCGATGAGCGCCATATCCATGACTTCCTGCACCGAGTTGGACGAGAGCATGCCGAAGCCGGTGGAGCGCGCGGCCATCACGTCGCTGTGGTCGCCGAAGATCGACAGCGCGTGCGCGGCCAGGGCGCGCGCGGCGATATGGAACACCGTCGCGGTGAGCTCGCCCGCGATCTTGAACATGTTGGGGATCATCAGCAGGAGCCCCTGCGACGCGGTGAAGGTCGTCGCCAGCGAACCGGCCTGCAAGGCGCCATGGAGCGCGCCGGCGGCGCCGCCCTCGCTCTGCATCTCGATCACCGTGGGGACGGTGCCCCAGATGTTGGGCTTCTGCTCGCTGGACCATTGGTCCGCCCATTCGCCCATGTTGGACGAGGGAGTAATAGGATAAATGGCGATGACTTCGTTGATCTGATGCGCTACGTACGCGGCTGCTTCGTTACCGTCGATGGTGACCTGCGGTCGCGTGGTGGTGGATGAGTCTGTCAACTCTCCCCTCCTTACAAGTATGGGATTCACGTGCTTAAAGAATATTATAAGACCTAGTTGTCGGAAAAATCCACATACATTTCGGGTCGGAAAGGCTGAAATCTGCAACGTATTGCAAACGCGGGAGTTGTGGGGTGTGCGCCGAAGGGCGTCTTAAGGCCGCGCCGCCGTAACGGGCGCGCCCGCCAGCCGCCGGTACACCAGCGCGACCGGCAGGCCCATCACGTTGAAATAGCAGCCGTCCAGCTTCACAATGAACTTCGACGCCAGGCCCTGAATGGCGTAGGCGCCGGCCTTGTCCATGGGTTCGCCGCTCGAGATGTAGTCCTCGATTTCGCGCACGCTCAGGGGGGCGAACCAGACCTGGGTCACGGCGCAATCGCGGATCACCGCGGCGCCGCGCTGGAGACAGATCCCGGTCATGACCTCGTGCCGGCGGCCGGAGAGCAGAGTGAGCATGCGGCGGGCGTCGGCGGCATCGGCGGGCTTGGCCAGCATCTCGCCGTCGATGACCACGGTGGTGTCGGCGCCCAGCACGGTCTCATCGGGCGCGGCGGGCACGGCGCGGGCCTTGGCCTCCGCCAGGCGCTCGACATAGTCGCGGGGCGTTTCTCCGGCGAGCGGCGTTTCGTCCACGGAGGCAGAGCGGATGGTGAACGGGATTCCGGCCTGGCGCAGGATTTCGGCGCGCCGCGGAGATTGGGAGGCAAGCACGAGCATGGGCTCACCACGCGATTCGCTTCAGGCCCTTGACGCAATCGAAGTGCCGGTCCCGGCTGAGGAGAGGATCACCGTGTTGGCGGCAAAGTGCCGCGATCCACACGTCGTTTGAGGGAATCGGATTCGCTCGTGTTGCGACCGGTGGCGCGATTGTGCGATGCCGAACCGGTACTCGCCCAAGACGATCGCCGGGAGGTAAACGGAGGCAGCCTCGGCGAACCTGGCGGCAGCGCGCGGGTCGCCGTCCGCGAACGCGGAGAGGGCATTGGTATCCAGGATCAGCTCCACTCTTCCGGCTCAATTCTCTCGAACTCCAACTCAACCGCCCGGGTGATGCGCGCGGTGTCCTGGCGCAAGTGACGCAGTTGGCCGGCAAAGGACATCCAAGGCTTGGCAGCCGCGGCGGCGCCCGAGCGAAGCTTGTCCTCCACGGCTTCGGTGACAAACTGGCGCAGCGGGATTCCCCGCTCGGCAGCTTTCGTCTTCGCGCGGCGAAAGACGGCGTCGGGGATTTCGAGCGTCGTTTTCACGTTCCTACTATCCCATATTTATGGGTAGAGCGCGAACCATGCGGCGGTCGCACGGAACCCTCAATGGAGAATGTTGATGTCCCCGTTCTGGTTCATGAGGCGAAGCTCGCAGCCGCCGCCGGCGATCTTGCCGGTGACCGAATCGCTTCCCACCTGGCCGCTTACCGCCAGTTCCGGCTGCGACTGGATGCGCCCGAAGGAAGTCTTGGCGCTGACGTTGTATCCGACGCCGCGCGGCACCGTCACGCGAATCGGGCCGAAGCTGGTGTGCAGCGAGACGGGCTGGCAGCGCGGCGCGGCTTTTGCGGCGACCACGATGGACCCGTTGCCGTTCTCCACCGTGATGGGGCCCGCGGCATCGTCCACCGTGACTCCGGCGAACGACGTTTTGGCAAAGACCTCGCCCGAAATGTTTGCCAGGCGGATGGAGGCGTTGCCCGCCGTGGCGCGTGCGCTGCCCTTGACGCCGCGCAGGTCCACACTGCCGAAACTGGTCTCGACCGTCGCCGAATCGCCGACGGTGTCGCCCGTAACGTCGGCATTGGTCGCGCGTACGGTCAGGGTCTTCCCAATGCGCGAAAAGCGCACCGGGGAGAAGCTGGTGTGCAGTTCGGCCGTTCCCGCAACGCCCCAGGCTTCGACCCGTCCATTCTGGTTATGGACGGTCACGTCGGATTTGGCGTCCTTTACGGTTACCTCGCCGAACGAATTGGTGATGATCGCGGCGCCCGCCACGTTGGCCACCTCCACGCTGCCGTTGCCGCTGTTGATGGCCACGCCCTTTCCGGCGTTGGTCACGCGCACATTGCCGAAGCGGTCGCGGATGTCGAGCGCGCCCGTGACGCCGCTCGCCGTCACCTGCCCGTTGGTGTTGACCACCGTCACCTCGCCATCGTTGGCCAGCACGTCCACGTCGCCGAACGCGTTGTCGATGCGCTGCCGGCCGCGGCCGTTGGCGAAGGTGACTTTGCCGTTGGTGTTATTGATGACGCCCGCGGCGTGGAGGTTGGCGACGCTCACCGAGCCGAAACGGTTGCGCAGTTCGAGCGGCGCGGTCTCGGGGAGAGCGACCTCGTAGTTCACGGAATAGGAGATGCCGCGGAGACCTTCGAACCTTCCCTGTTCCGGGTATTGCGTGCGGACCCATACCTGAGTGGCGGTCTCCTCTACCAGGATTTGGATCCGGTCCGCGCAA
Source organism: Terriglobia bacterium (assembly GCA_020073615.1). Lineage (GTDB taxonomy): Bacteria > Acidobacteriota > Terriglobia > Bryobacterales > Bryobacteraceae > JADGNR01. The sequence continues at coordinate 27,210 of JAIQEX010000074.1, read as the reverse complement.
CTGCGCGCCTCGCCGGCGTTCGGCGCCGTGCAGTGGATCGAGGCCTGAATGCCCGCCTCGGCCTTGCCCTGGGTGCGGACATTGACGTTGCCCAAGGAATGTTCGATGCGGAAGGTTTTTCCCGCCGGCATGGCAACGGTCTTGCGGAACTCCCGCGTATATTCCTCGCGTGCGAACGCGGCGGACGCGCACGAGCAGATCAAGAGAAGATTAATTACGTTTCGCATATGCCACCCATTCCTGAAGCGTTTTCTGTTTCTCGCGGTACAAGGAAGCGAGCTCGGTACGCAAATAAGTGTTGTAACGGTTGCGTTCGACGTGGGCCGTGAGATCGGAGATGGCGGTATCGAGCAACAGCAGCTTTTCGCGGTACGCCGCGGCCAGCGGGCCCGGCGACTGCTGCAGCCCGGGAGCGGCCACCGCCGACAGCCGCTCGATGGACCGCGCATAGGCCGATTCCGCCTGCTGCACCTCCTGGAGCGCGCCTTCGGTAAGGAAGTCGCGGGCGGGCGCCCGGGCCGATCTCCACGGCCCGAGGAGCGCCCCGGCGATGGCCACCATGGCGGCCGCCGCCAGCGCCCAGCGCCATACCGGCGTCCGCACGCGGCGCGCCGGTTCGGCGGCCAGCCCGGCGCGGATGCGCGGCCACAGCGACGGGCTCTCCCAATCGGCGTGCAGTTGGGGCGCCAGGCGCGAGATTTCCCCCCACAGATACAGTTGGTGGCGGCAGCGCTCGCAGCGCTCGGCATGAGCGCGGGCATCGGGCATCAGCTCCGGGATGGCAAGCGCGCGATCCAGGTCGGCGCATTCGATGATCATGGGACTTTCTCCGTGAGCAGCCGCTTCAGTTCTTTCTTGGCCTCAAAGAGCCAGGCTTTGGAGGTCCCCTCGGGGACTTCCAGGATCGACGCGATTTCCGAGTGCTTCATGCCCTCCACCTCGAACAGCAGAAACACCATGCGATGCCGCGGGTGGATACGCTTGAGGGCGTCTTCGAGCGCCACCCGCAAGGGCAACTGGTTCTTGGGAGCGGGGAATTCCCCGGCCGCTTCCGGCGCGAGGCGGCGTTTGCGCGCCAGGTCGTAGCACACGTTGATGGCAATGCGGCAGAGCCACGTCCCGATGCCCGACTGCCCGTGAAACGAGCCGATGGCCCGGTAGGCCTTCAGAAACGTCTCCTGGACGGCATCCTCGGCGTCCTCGCGGTTGCCCACCAGGTGCCAGGCGATGCTCTTGAGGCGGGCGCCGTGCGCGAGATAGAGCTGTTCGAACGCACCAAGGTCCTGCCGCCGGCATGCCGCCAGCAGATCGGCATCGGAGTTGTAAGCCGCGGCCTCGAACCGGTTCATCAGCGCCAGTTGGCTCGCTCCCACCATTCTCGTTTTTTTCCGTGGTTTGGACGATGCGGGTGGGGCGATGGTTGGAAATATGTGGAGGAGCAGGCGGTGCCGCCTGCTGGCCCCTGTTATCCTACCTCTGGTGTTCTGGTACTGGTTCTTTGTCGGACCCGCGCTGCTGCTGGCTTTCCTCTCCCTGCGCGGCGAACGCAAGCGCGCCGCTTACGTGGCCGGCCGCCTTTCCCAGACGCCGGAATCCCTGCCGCCCGCCAGTGTCATCGTGCCGGTGAAGGGCGCCGAGGAAGGGTTGCGCGAGAACCTCCAGGCGCTGGCCGCGCTGGACTACCCGGATTACGAGCTGATCGTGGCGGCCCACACCGCCGCCGATATTCCGGCGGACGTCCTGCCGGCACGAGTCAAAGTGGTGCTGGCGCATGGCGCCGATCCGCGCACCGCCGAAAAGGTGCAGAACCTGGCGGCCGCGGTGCGCGCCGTCCGCAAGCGCAGCGAGATCCTGGCGTTCGCCGATTCCGACGGGCGACCCGGACGCGGCTGGCTGCGCGCGCTGGCGGCGCCGCTGGCCGAGCCCGGCGCCGGCGCCGCCACCGGCTACCGCTGGTTCACCCCCGAGCCGCCCACCTTCTGGACGCTCCTGCGCAGCGTGTGGGACGCCGTGGTAGCCGGCACCCTGGGCCCCGGCGACAACAGCTTCGCCTGGGGCGGCGCCATGGCCATCCGCAAAGAAACATTCTTCGAAGCGCATGTTCTGGAGCGCTGGAAGGGCGCCATCACCGACGACTACACCCTGTCGGACGCGGTGCACGCCATGGGCCTGCGGATCGCCTATGCGCCGGGCGCGCTCACTCCCTGCTTCGACCACACCAGCGCGCGGCGGTTCTTCTCCTGGGCGCGGCGCCAGTTGGCCATCACGCGCGTCTCGCGGCCGGGCTTGTGGTGGCCGGCGCTGGCCGCTCATTTTTTCTATTGCGGCGGCATGGCGGCCTCCATCGCGGCCTCCCTCGCCGGCAACCGGCTGGCGGAGTGGGCGCTCATCGCCCAGCTCTCGCCGGGCATGCTGAAGGGCCTCAACCGCGCCACGCTGGCCAAGGCGTCGCTGCCGGAGTGCGAGCCGTGGTTCAAGCGCCATGCCTGGGTGCACGCCATGTGGGTGCCGCTGGCTACCTGGGTGTGGCTCGCCGCATTGCTTTCCTCGGTCTGCGGCAATACCATCGAGTGGCGTGGGTATCGATACCGATTGCGGAATCGCCGGGCGGCGCAGCGAGTATAATCTACAGCATAAGGGAGGATTTCCGTGGCAAAGGACAGAAGCCCGAAGAAGGAAGTCAAGAAGCCCAAGAAGAAGAAATAAGTAAGGCCGGGCACGCCCGGCCGATCCATACAGGAGCGGGTGGGGCGGCCCCTGGCGGCCGCCGCCAGCCCGCGGCCACAGGAGCCAGCAATGCGCACAGAATGGGTAAGGCAGCGTAACAACGACAGTGTCCGCACGCAGATGCACTACGCCCGCAAGGGCGCCGTCACCGAAGAGATGCACTACGTGGCGCGGCGCGAGAATCTCTCCCCGGAGCTGGTCCGCTCCGAAGTGGCGCGCGGCCGCATGATCATTCCGGCCAACGTCAATCACCGGAACCTGGAGCCCATGTGCATCGGGGTGGCCTCCCAATGCAAAATCAACTCCAATATCGGCAACTCCGCGGTGACCTCCAACATCGCGGGCGAGCTCGAAAAGCTGGAGTACTCGGTGAAATACGGCGCCGATACGGTGATGGACCTCTCCACCGGCGGCGACATTCCGGCCATACGCAAAGCCATCATCGGCCACTCGCCGGTGCCCATCGGCACGGTGCCCATCTATGAAGCGCTTTCCCGCGTGCGGCGCGTGGAGGACCTCAGCAAGCAGGTGATGCTCGAAGTGATCGAGGAGCAGGCCGAGCAGGGCGTGGACTACATGACGATTCACGCCGGCGTGCTGGTGCAGTATATTCCGCTGACCACCAAACGCATCACCGGCATCGTCAGCCGCGGCGGCTCCATCCTGGCCGAGTGGATGGTCAAGAACCACAAGCAGAACATGCTCTACGAGTGCTTCGAGGACATCTGCCGCATCTTCCAGAAGCACGACGTGAGCTTTTCTTTGGGCGACGGTTTGCGGCCCGGCAGCGTGGCCGACGCCAGCGACGAGGCCCAGTTCGCCGAGCTGAAGACCCTGGGCGAGCTGACGAAGAAGGCCTGGGAGTACGACGTGCAGGTGATGATCGAAGGGCCCGGGCACATTCCCATGGACCAGATCGAGCTTCAGGTCCAGAAGGAAAACGAGATGTGCTACGAGGCGCCGTTCTACACGCTGGGGCCGCTGGTCACCGATTTCGCGCCGGGCTACGACCACATCACCTCGGCCATCGGCGCGGCTATGATCGGCTGGTATGGCGCGTCCATGCTGTGCTACGTGACGCCCAAGGAACACCTGGGGCTGCCCAACCGCGACGATGTGAAGGCGGGCATCATCGCCTACAAGATTGCCGCCCATGCCGCCGATATCGCGCGGCATCGCCCCGGCGCGCGCGACCGCGACGACGAACTCTCCCGCGCGCGCTACCGCTTCGACTGGAACCGCCAGTTCGACCTGTCGCTGGACCCCGAGACGGCGCGCTCCATGCACGATGAGACGCTGCCCGAGGACGGATTCAAGGACGCGCACTTCTGCTCCATGTGCGGGCCGAAATTCTGCTCTATGAATATTTCCGCGAAGCTGGAAAGTTTCACGGCCGAGGAGGCCCAGGCGGTCGTGGATGGCGCCGCGCCGGAGCCGCTGGTGCGCATCGCCGGAAACGACTAAATCCGCTCCAGATCGCGCAGAACACATGCGTGGTATGCGAATTGCGTATCGAGAAGATGGGGGTGAGTATGAGACCTTGGAGAAGGTACGTTTGCGCACTTGCGCTGGCCGCCTTCGCGGCGATGCCGGCAGTTGCGGGACCACAGGACCAGAAGCGGTCCATGCAACCGGCCGGAAAGGCTGAAGACCGGATCACGCGCGAGGTGCGCCACGAGCTGGTCATGCTGCCGTACTACGGCGTGTTCGACAACCTGGCGTATCGCGTGGACGGCAGCACGGTGACGCTGCTCGGACAGGTGACGCGGCCGACTCTCAAGAGCGACGCCGAACACGTAGTGAAGCGGATTGAAGGCGTCGAGCACGTGAAGAACGAGCTCGATGTGCTGCCGCTTTCGCCCATGGACGACCGCCTGCGTCTGGCCGAATACCGCGCCATTTACGGCCACCCGGGACTCGACCGGTACGCTCTGCAGGCCGTGCCGCCGATTCACATCATCGTGGATAACGGCAAGGTGACTCTGGAGGGAGTAGTAGCCACCGAGGCCGATAAGGACCTGGCCAACGTTCGCGCCAACACCGTGGCCGGCGTGTTCTCCGTGAAGAATAACCTGCGCGTGGAAGGCCGGGAGGCTAAGTAACTTACTTCGCGCCCAGCCAGTAGCCCGGCCGCGTCTGTATCTTGAAGTCGTGGCCCGGCACATCCACGGCAATCTGGTGGAAGCCGCCCTCTTCCTTGTTGTTGGGGTTGTAGCTGATCAGGTACTGGGTGTGCAACTCCTCGCCGATCTGCTGGATGGCCTCTTCCAGCCCGTGTTGGCGGTAGAAGCTGAACTGATTGCCGCCCGTCCCCTTCGTGAACAGCACCGCCGGACTGGTCTTGAAGATGTTCTTCACGTCTTTGAATACTTCTACCATCAGGGGGATGAACTCCGCGCGGCCTCCGCCCGATCCATAGGTCTGCTGCACCGTGTTGGGCGTGACCGGAACATTCGACGGCATGGGGTGCATGGCCGGCGGAAGGTTGTCGGGGCGGGGATCCGGGCCCGGCGCGGTGAGCGTGCCCGTGAGGTGCGACATATCCACCCAATAGGCCACCACGTTGTTGATCTGCAGATTGATCAGCGTTTCCCGGCCGCGGCCTTCGCTGCCATAGTCCTGCGTTTCGCCGATGACCAGCAGGATGCGCCGCCGGTCCTTCGACCGCGAACGGAGCATGCGGGTGCCCTGGTCCACGGCGTCGATCAGCCGGCTGGAAGTGCTGCCGGGCGTGATCTTTTTCACGGCCGCCGCGATCTGGTCGGCGTCCGCGGTGAAATCCTGGAGCGTGCGGATGCGCGAGTCGTACGCGACCACCGCCGCCTCGCCCTGGTCGCCGAGGACGATGGGCTTGATCAGGTTGCCGATTTTGTTCACCGCCGGCAGCATTTTTTCCACGCGCGAATTGGCCTGGATGGCGATCACCATGGAGATCGGAATGAAACTGACATCCACGTGGATGTTCTGTTCCTTGCCGTTGTCGAACAGACGGAACTGGTCGGGGTTCAGTCCGCTGACATGGCCGCCACTGCGGTCGAAAACCACCACCGGCGCCACCACGTTTTCCACGGACACCCGCCCGATGGTGGGCGGCGCCTTTTCCTGCTGCGCCGCCAGTAGTCCGCAAAGGATTGTCAATAGAGCCAGTCTGGGCATGCTAATCATGGGTGGGCAGACGCGTGCTCAGTCCGCCCTCGGAGTAATTCCAGCACGTGGGGCACCAATTCCACGATAGCATCCAGGGACTCCACCGCGCCTCTGGGCGAGCCGGGAAGGTTGACGATCAGCACCCGCCCGCGCGTGCCGGCCACCGCCCTTGAAAGCGCGGCCAGCGGCGTGGATTCCCTTCCGCGCGCCCGCATCAGCTCGCCGAATCCGGGGATTTCGCGGTCCAGCACGGCGCGCGTGGCCTCCGGCGTGACGTCGCGCGGCGCCACTCCGGTGCCGCCGGTGGTGAAGATCGCCGCCAGTTGTCCGCCATCGGCGAGTGTGGCCAACCGCACGCTGAGCTGAGCGGCCTCGTCGGGCACCACTTCCACGACTGAGACGCTCCAGCCCAGTTGTTCCAGCCGTTCACGCACGGCCGGTCCGGAGCGGTCGGCGCGAACGCCGGCGGACACCGAATCGCTGATGGTCAAGACGGCGGCGTTAGTCATGATGCCCCTCACGGCGGAAGTCTCCGCTCTTGCCCCCGGTTTTTTCCAGCAGGTAGAGATCCTGGATTTCGATCGATTTGTCGAGCGCCTTGACCATGTCGTAAACCGTGAGCGCGGCCACGGCAGCGGCGGTGAGCGCTTCCATCTCGACGCCCGTCGGGGCGGTGGTGGCGGCGCTGGCCACAATGCGCACGCCTCCCTCCTCCACGGTGATGTCCACATCGGCGTGCGTGAGCATCAGCGGATGGCACAGGGGGATGAGGTCGCTGGTGCGCTTGGCGGCGGCGATGCCGGCGATGCGCGCGATTTCGAGCGGATTCCCCTTGGGGTTGTCGGGCAGGCGGCCGAGCACCGCGGGCGCGATGCGCACAAAAGCATGAGCGCGCGCCGTGCGGTGCGTCTCCTGTTTGGCCGAGACGTCCACCATGCGCGGGCTTCCCGCGGAATCGTAATGCGAGAGCTTCTTCATTTCGGCAGCACCCGGATCAGCTCGCCGCGCGGGTATTCGGCGCGGTCGGCATCGGCCACCAGGTACGCGTTGGCGCGCGTCAGGGCGGGAATGTCACCCGAGCCGTGCCACTCCACCGGCGTGACCGCGCCGCCGTCGGCGCTCAGCCGCGCGGGCAGGAAGCGCGTCAGGCCGATGCGGTGATGAAATTCCCGGGTGAGCCGCGCCAGCGGCATATGCAGGCCAATCTCCTCCTGGCCGGCGAGCAGCTCCAGCGCGGCCCGCGCGAAGATTTCGAAAGTCACCATGGTGGAAGCGGGATTGCCCGGCAGGCCGAAGAAGAACTTTCCGCGCGCGCGGCCGAAAACCAGCGGCTGGCCGGGCTGGATGAGCACGCGGTCGAAGAAGAACTCCGCCCCCAGGCCGGCGAGCACCTCCTCCACCACATCGTACTTGCCCGCGGAAACGCCGCCCGAGAGCAGCAGCAGGTCCGCGGCCAGACCGCGCTCGATCATCTCCCGCGTATGTTCCACCGTGTCGCGCGCCACCGGCAGAAGCTGCGGCGTGCCCCCCGCACGCGCCACCTGCGCGGCCAGCGACCGCGCGTTGGAATTGCGAATCTGGAACTCCTCGGGAAGCTGCTCGACTTCCACGATCTCATCGCCGGTGGCGATAATGGCTACCGCGGGCTGGCGGTACACCTTCACCTGGCCGCGCCCGAACGCCGCCAGCATGGCGATGTCGGCGTAATCCAGCCGCTTGCCGGAGTGGAGCACGGTCTCGTGGGCCGCCGCCTCGCAGCCCTGCGGATTGATGAACTGGTGCGGCTCGGCCGAGCCGTCGATGCGCACCAGGTCGTTCGCGCGCTTGCTGTACTCCACCATCACCACCGCATCGGCGCCTTCGGGAACGGGCGCGCCGGTCATGATCTCCACCGCCTGGCCCGGCCCCACCTGCCCGCCGAAACGCTCGCCCGCGCGCACTTCGCCGATCACCTGCAGCTCCCCGGGCAGATCGATGGCACGCACCGCGTAACCATCACGCACCGACCGCGCCACCGCCGGCGAGTCGCGGTCGGCGGCGATGTCCTCGGCCAGCACCCGCCCTCCCGCGCCTTCCAGCCCGATCTCTTCCACGGCCGGCGCCTGGCGCGCGGCGCGGACCGTCTGTATGACGGCGTCGCGTGCTTCGCTGAACGTCAACGGAACCACAGTCTCTATTCTATCGAGTGGGGCCGCCTGGCCGTAATCCATACATAAGCGCGAAGGCTTCCACCGCCGAGGCGCCGAGACGCCGAGAACCAGGGGTTTCTCGTCGTTCTCGGCCACCTCGATGTCGATACCTGTTGGAAGCAACCGCGAGTGCGCGTTTTGAAGCGATTCGCGCTTTTCCGATCCCTTCGAGTTCGTGCGCCGAGCCAGCCGAGCGCGCGGAGGACCTATGGACTTGGGTTTCCTCGGCGCCTCGGCGGTGACATCTTATCGACGGATCACGGCCTGACATCCTGCCCCACGGTAAACTGGCTTCGTGCCCTATCGCTCCTCCCTCTGCCTGATGGTTTCGCTGGTGCGCGAGGGCCGGGTCTCGCCCAGCGAACTGGTGGAAGCGCATCTGCGGCAGATCGCCGATCGTAATCCCGCGCTCAACGCATTCGTCGAGGTGTGGGCGGAGCCCGCCCGGGAAGAGGCGCGGGCGCGCCAAGAGCAGATGACGCGCGGCGAGCCCCTGGGGCTGCTGCACGGCGTGCCCGTCACTGTCAAGGACAGCTTCGATGTCGCGGGAATGCCCACGCGCGCCGGCAGCCGGCTGCGCACCGGCCACCGCGCGGCCGCCGACGCCACCGCCGTGGCGCGGTTGCGCGGCGCAGGCGCCATCCTGCTCGGCAAAACGAATACGCCGGAGCTGCTGGCCAGCTACGAAACCGACAATTTCATCACCGGGCGCACCAACAACCCCTGGAACGTGACGCGCACGCCCGGCGGATCGAGCGGCGGCGAGGCGGCGGCCATCGCGGCATTCTGTTCGCCCGCGGGAATCGCCAGCGACGGCGGAGGCTCGATTCGCGTGCCCGCCCACTTCTGCGGCATTGCGGGGCTGAAGCCCACGCCAGGACGCATTTCCGGGACCGGACACTTTCCCGCCCTGGGCTATCCCGCCGGCCTGACCACCGTCGCCGGGCCCATGGCGCGCAGCGCGCAGGATTTGCGCCTGCTGTTCTCCGCGCTCGCGGGATACGATCCGCAGGACCCCTTCTCCGCGCCCGTGCCCTTGCGCGAGCCTGCCGCAGCCGGACTGCGCATCGGGGTGTGGGAGCGCTTCTACGGCGTGCCGGTGGAAGACGAGATCCGCGCCGCGGTGCGGCAGGCGGCGGCCCTGCTCGCCGGTCTCGGATTCGCCGTGGATGAGTTCGCGCCTCAGGGACTCGAACGCGCGCCCAACGTGTGGGCGTTTCTCTTCAACCGGTGGCCCATGGCGGCCACGCGCAAACTGCTCGAGGGACGCGAAGCGGAGGCCCATTGGACGCTTGCGGAGAATTTGGGCGCGGAGCCGCCTTCCGTGGAACAGGTGTTGAGCAACCTGGCGGCGCGCGACCATATGCGTGCCTCCCTGCTGCGCCAGATGGAGAGCGTAGCAGCAGTGGCGATGCCGGTGTGCGGCATCACCGCCTTTCCGCACCGCCAGCGCACGTGGGAGATCGAGGGAAAGCAGATCGGCCTGTTCCAGGCGATGATGCCGGCCGTGCTCGCCAACGTGCTGGGCTTGCCGGCGGTGACCGTTCCGTTTCTGAAATCGCGAGACGGCCTGCCCATAGGGGTTCAACTGCTGGGCCGGCCGTACGAAGACGAGCTGTTGCTGGAGCTGGCGGTACGGTTGGAAGGCGCGCGCGGAACATGGTCCGGGGCCTAAACTGGACTTGATGCTCCCACGATTGCTCCTCGCCTGCTGCGCCGTTGCGGCGCTCGGCGCGCAAACCCCGCGAAAGATTTTTCCTTACCCTTACTCCCAGGCAGATCTGCCCAACGGATTGCGCCTGGTCACCGTGCCGGCCGACTATCCCAACATCGTGGCGGCGTTCATCGTGGTCTCCACCGGGTCGCGCAACGAAGTCGAATCCGGGCACACCGGCTTCGCGCATTTGTTCGAACACCTGATGTTCAAGGGTACGGAGAAGTTCCCGCAGGCTAAATATGACGAGGCGATGAAACGAATCGGCGCCGATTCCAACGCTTTCACCACCCGCGACTACACCTGCTACCACACCACATTTTCCAAAGAGGACCTGGCCACCGTGCTCATGATGGAGGCCGACCGCTTCCAGAACCTGAAATACACCGAGTCCGATTTCAAGACCGAGACCCTGGCCGTGCTGGGCGAGTACAACAAGAACAGCTCCAGCCCCTTTTCCAAATTGAACGAGGTGCTGGCCGATACTGCCTTCGACCGTCACACCTATAAGCACACCACCATGGGACTCCTGAAAGATATCCAGGACATGCCCAACCAGTACGACTACAGCCTGAAGTTCTTCGACCGCTACTACCGGCCCGAGTACACCACCATCCTCGTGGTCGGTGACGTGAAGGCCGGGCCCACGCGGGACCTGGTGGAGAAATACTGGGGCGCGTGGAAGCGCGGCAGCTACCAGCCGCAGATCCCGGCCGAGCCGCCGCAGGAGGCGCCGCGCACCGCGCACGTGGACTGGCCCAGCGAGACGCTGCCCATCCTGACCATCGCCTTCAAGGCGCCGGCCTACAGCGACGACGCCAAGGATACGGCGGCCCTCGACGCGCTGGCCTTTCTGGCGTTCTCCGAGAATTCGGACCTCTACCAGAAGCTGGTGCTCCAAGAGCAGAAAGTGGACCTGCTCGATGCCTCGTCGCCAACCAACGTGGATCCCGCCCTGTTCGAGATTACGGCGCGCGTCAAGAAGGCCGCGGATATCGACTACGTGCGCGGCCGGATCCTGGAGACCGTAAAGGCGTTTCAGGAAAAGCCGGTGGATGCGGCTCGGCTCGATGCCGTGCGCAAGCATCTCCGCTACGACGTTGCCCTGGAGATGGACAACAGCGAGACCATCGCGCGCATCCTGGCGGAATACGTGGCCCTGCGGCGCACTCCCGAAACCATGAACCGGCTGTACGCGCAATACGCGCGGCTCACGCCCGAAGACGTGCAGCAGGCCGCGGCAAAGTACCTCTCGGAGAAGGCCTGGACCATCGTCACACTGACCGGTCCGGGGGGCGCCCAATGAGATTCCTCCTGTCTCTGCTGCTGCTGGTACACCCGGCCGCCGCGCAGATTCGTGTGCTGGCGCATCCCGGAAAATCGCCGCTGGTGACCTTCCGTATCGTGTTCACCACGGGATCGGCCGCCGAGCCGCGCGCCCAGGCCGGGCTGGCTTACCTCACCGCCCGCATGCTGGCCGAGGGCGGCACCAGGGAAATGACCTACCAGCAGATCGTGGACGCTATGTTCCCCATGGCGGCTTCGGTGAGCGCCCAGGTGGACAAGGAGATGTGCACGTTCGCCGGCGCCACCCATATCGACAATCTGCCGGAGTATTACAAGCTGCTGCGCGCCATGCTGCTCGATCCGGGCTGGCGCGAGGACGATTTCCAGCGCGTGCGCGACGACGCCGTCAATGCCATCAAGGTGGGCCTGCGCAGCAACGACGAAGAACTGGGCAAGGAAGTGCTGTACCAGAACATCTTCGAAGCAACGCCCTACGGCCATTATTCCGGGGGCACGGTGAGCTCGCTCGAAAAGCTGACGCTCGACGACGTGAAGCAGTTTTACCGCACCCACTACAGCCAGTCGCACCTGATCCTGGGCATCGCGGGCGGGTACCCCGACGGCTTTGTGGAGAGCATGAAGAAGGATTTCCGCAAGCTGCCGCCCGGCGCCGGATTCCGGCCGCGCATGGCGCCCCCGCCCTTGATCGACGCCACCCGCGTGGCGATCGTGGAGAAGGACACGCGCTCGGTGGCTTTCTCCATCGGCTTTCCCATCGTGGTGACGCGCGCCTCGCCCGACTATGCGGCGCTGCTCGTGGCCACGTCGTACCTGGGCCAGCACCGCATGTCGGGCGGCGTGCTCTACGACCGCATGCGCGAAATGCGCGGCCTCAACTACGGCGATTACGCGTACATCGAGTATTTTCCGCGCGGCATGTTCCTGATGGAGCCGCCTCCCAACCTGGCGCGGCACTTCCAGATCTTTCAGCTTTGGATCCGCCCCGTGGAGCCGCCGGCGGCGAAGTTCGCCCTGCGCCTGGCGCTCCACGAGCTCGATCAGTTCATCCAAAACGGCATTCCACAGGACGGCTTCGAGCGCACCCGCGACTTTCTCGGCAAGTACGTCAACGTGCTGACCCGCACCAAGGGAGCGGAGCTGGGCTACATCATCGACAGCATGTACTACGGCACCGCGAACTACGTCCCCTCCCTGAAAGCGGCGCTCGCACGATTGACGCGCGACGAAGTGAACCGCGTAATCAAGCGGTATTTGCGCGTCGACCGTCTGGTCATCGCGGCGGTATCGAAGGATGGCGAAGAGCTGAAGCGGCAACTGGCGAGCGACGATCCGTCGCCCATGACCTACAATTCGCCCAAGGCGGCGGAGATCCTCGAGGAAGACAAGATCGTGGAGAAACGGCCGCTGCACCTGCGCCCGGAAGATATCAAGGTGGTGCCGGCGGAGCAGGTGTTTCAATAGCGGACCGCCAGTCCCGCAAACGAACAGCCATCCTTTCCCAAGCCCCTGTCCCCCGGCCCCGGTTCCCCGGAAACGGGCGGCCCCTGGCCCCCGGCCCCCGGCCCCCGGCCCCTGACTTAGGCCCTTGATTTGCTAACCCATCTGGCCAACATGCATTCGCTGCACTCCGATGTGCACTACGCGCTGCGTACGTTTCGCAAGCGGCCCGGGTTTGCCGTAGTGGCCGTACTCACCCTGGCGCTCGGTATTGGGGCCAATAGCGCTCTGTTCACAGTTGTCAACTCGGTCCTGCTTCGCCCCTTGCCGTTTCCCCATTCCGGCCGCCTCTTTGCCGTCGGGGTTGCTCCCCCTCCGTCGGGGTTCGGCGATGTGCCGGGCAGCATGCTGGATTCCGACTACTTGGAATACGCGCGCGAGGCCCAGGCCTTTGAGAGCGTGGCGGCCTATGCCGGCCGCGGGCTGACCCTGACCGGCGGGGGCGACCCGGTGCACGTGCGGGCCACAGAAGCGACCGCGCACTTTTTCCAGGCGCTGGGTGTGCGTGCGGCCATCGGCCGGACCTTCCTCCCCGGCGACACCGGCGGTGTAGTCGTGCTGAGCGACCAGTTCTGGCGGACCCGGTTCCGCGGCGATCGCGACGTGGCCGGCAAGACGGTCACCCTGGATGGCCAGGCCTTCACTGTGGTTGGCGTCATGCCGCCCGGCTTCGTTTTCCCCACTGCTCCCGATCTGTGGACGCCCTTCGCCGTCCGCGTCCAGAAGGGCAACAGCTTTTTCCTCCCTGTGATCGGCCGCCTCCGCGCCGGCTACGATTCGCGGCAGGCCAGGGCGGAGCTTGAGAATTTCGCCCGGATCGTCCATCCGGGGTCGTATGCGCATTGGACCGCTCGCGTCCTGCCGCTCCGCGATTTCATGGTGCGCGACGTGCGCCTGTCGCTGCTGGTTTTGCTGGGCGCGGTGGGGTTCGTGCTGCTGATCGCCTGCGCCAACGTGGCCACGCTGCTGCTGGCGCGCTCCTCGCAGCGCAACCAGGAGATCGCGCTCCGGCATTCGCTGGGCGCTACGCGCGGGCGCCTGGTGCGGCAACTGGTCACTGAGTCCCTGATGCTGTCCGTCGCGGGAGGCGCATTGGGAATCGTGCTGGCGCTCTGGGGAGTCGAAGGGCTGATGGCCGCCATGCCCGGCGGCAGAGTGCCGCGCGTCGAAGAAATCGGCGTGGATGCCTGGGTGCTCGCCTTCAATTTCGCGGTTTCTCTCGTGGCCGGCCTGGCCGCGGGTCTCGTGCCGGCGGCGCAGTTGACCCGCTCGCCGCTCTACTCGTCGCTCAGGGAGCAACGCGGTTCCCGCGGCAACCAGCGGCTGCGCGGCTTCCTTGCCGTCGCCGAAATCGCCGTCACCCTGGTGCTCCTCATCGGCGCCGGGCTCATGGTCCGCAGCTTCCTGCGGCTCCGTTCGGTGAAGACCGGTTTCGATCCGTCCGGCGTGCTTACCGCCACCGTCGAGCTCTCCCCGGCCTACAATTCCACATCCCGGATGATTGCCTTTCATCGCGAATTGCTGGCCCGCCTGTCCGCCCTCCCGGGCGTCTCTGCCGTAGGTGCGGTCAACTGGCTTCCTCTGGCCGAAGGAGCGTCGATTCGCGGTGACTTTCAGGTCGAAGGTCAAAGCCGCGCGCCCACGTTCGAGCCATACAAGCCGGCCGTGAGCACGGATTATTTCCGCGCCATGGGGATTCCGTTGTTGCAGGGCCGCTTTTTTGACCAGCGCGATGCCCGGAGCGCTCCCGGCGTCGCCATTGTCAGCCAGTCGGTAGCGCGCCTGGTATGGCCGGGCGGCAACCCGCTCGGGAAACGCATCACCCTCGAGGACGCGCCCAAGCCGGAAGACTGGCTCACCGTGGTGGGTGTGGTGGACGATGTCAAGCAGTTGGCCATGACCCAAACATCTCCGCCGGCGATCTATCAGCCCTATGCGCAAGTCACCCGGCCGTTCTTCCTGGCGGGGATGAATTACGTCGTGCGCTCGGCGGGCGACCCCGCCGCGCTCGCGGGCGCCATTCGCCGGCAGGTCCAGGCTCTCGATCCCAACCAACCGGTCCTGCGCCTGGCGACCATGCGCAACCTGATCGCCACCCTCACCGCCGAGCCCCGCTTCCAGGCGGGATTGATCGGCGCCTTCGCCGCCATGGCGCTGCTGCTCGCGGTGATCGGCATCCACGGCGTCATGTCTTACTTCGTCGCCGAGCGCATTCACGAAATCGGCATCCGCATGGCCCTGGGAGCCGGCGCGGCCGACGTGTTGCGCATGGTCGTGCGCCAGGGGATGCTGCTGGTGGCGGTAGGCATCTTTTTCGGCGCCCTGGGTGCCTGGGGAGCCACCCGCGTGCTCGCGACGCTGCTGTTCGAATTGCGGCCGGCCGATCCGCCGACCTACGTGGGCGTGGCGCTTCTGCTGGCGGCGGTGGCGCTGGCCGCCATCCTCATCCCCGCGTATCGCGCCGCCCGGGTCGATCCCAACGTCGCTCTGCGATACGAATAACCATCGCGTGGGAGGCGTGCGGCGCTTGCTATCCTGATGTGCTTATGGAACTGAAAATTGTGCCGCTCGAAGTTCCCGAGGGCGGGAACCTGATTCTGGGCCAGACTCATTTCATCAAGACCGTCGAGGATGTTTACGAGGCCATCGTGAACACCGTGCCGCAGATGAAGTTCGGCGTGGCGTTCAACGAAGCTTCCGGCCCGTGCCTGACGCGCGTGGACGGCAATGACGACGCTCTCCAGGCGATGGCCGCACGCAATGCCGCGGCGCTCGCGGCGGGGCACATCTTCGTGGTGGCCATGTGCGAAGGCTACCCCATCAACGTGCTGGGGCGCATCAAGGACGTGCCCGAGGTCTGCTCCATTTTCTGCGCCACGGCCAACCCGGTACAGGCGGTGGTGGCGGAAAGCGAGCAGGGACGCGGCGTCGTCGGCGTCATCGACGGCTTCCCGCCCAAAGGCCTGGAGACGGCCGCCGATGCCGAAAAACGGCGCGCCTTCCTGCGCATGATCGGCTACAAGCGGTGAGGCTCACTTGGCGAGGTCGATGCCCAGCTTCTTGAGCTCTTCGCCGTAGTAGCGCCGCAGCAGCAGGTCCCACTCCTCGCTGCCCTCGGGGATTTCGCGCTTCTGCGAGCGGATCTTCTGCCGCGCGGCGCGGTCCACCTTGTCCTCGGCGATCAACAGCTCGGTCATCGAGCGCAAGATCTCCAGTCGCACGTTGTTGGGGTCCTTGTCCTTCAGCCGCAGCTCGTGGCTCTTGCGCAGCATGTCGACGATCTTGTGAGAGATGTCCGTCACTTTATCGCGCGAGAGCTTCATGGCGTCGCCCGTGTCGCGGCCGGAGGCGCGGATCACCTTCCGTTGCGAAATCAGCGTATTCTTGATGCGCCGGAACATCTCCTGGTAGCTGACGTTTTCCCGCCGCATGTAGTCGCTGTACTGGCTCAGCAGGTCCCGGACTTCGTCGTTCAGGCGGTCTTCCACGGCCAGCTCGTCGGAGATCACGACGGCGATCTTTTCCGCCACCAGCTCGGGAGCCGTGGTCTCGATGATTCCGGGCGTCAGTCTCTTGACGAGTTGTCGTGAAAGGTAGGAGACGAATTCTCTGGCGAGGAGCATTCTGTATGTGTGAAAACGTAGTTTATCACGCGGCTCCCCTCGCGTGCCCGCTGCCTCGCGAACGGCCGTGGAGTGTAAGGTAGCGTACCTTTCCGGCCAGGACTAGTACTATACTGAATGACGAGAAGCGCCTTTAGAGGGTACGCTTATTCTACTGCTATCCCGTCCGACGGGGTTGCACGGAGGGGCATCGTGATGAACCGGGGAAACAAAATGGGGCTGGGATACGAAGATCCGTTGACCTACTTGCCGCGCAAGCCGGCGCAAGAGGTCCCCAAGGGGCGGACCATCTATGATGGACAGCGTCCTTCCGACGGCCTCTACGTCGTGATTCTGGGCCGCGTCAAAATCGTCTCGGCTTCCGAGGACGGCTGCCAAACCATCGGCCGCATCGTGTGCGCGGAGGGCCTGTTCGGCGAGTCCGCTCTGCTCGGGCAGACGAAGCGCTCCACATCGGCCGTGGCCATCGATAACGTCACGCTGATGGCGTGGAGCCGGGAGGAAATCGAGCAACAGATCGAACAGGAGCCGCGCCTGGGAATCGCTCTTTCCCAGTACCTGGTGCGCCAGTGCCTGGCGCTGCAGGACCGCATCGAGAGCATGGCCATCCACAAGACGCCCGAGCGCGTGATGCTGGCGCTGGTGCAATTGGCCGCCGATCTCGGCACGCCGCAACCCGATGGCTCGATGCAGATCGGCTCGCTCACCCACCACACCATCGCCGATTACGTCGGGACTTCGCGCGAGATCGTGACGTTTCAGATGAACCGGCTGCGCCGCCTCGGGCTGCTCCGTTATTCCCGGAAGCACATCGACATTTACTCGCTCGCCATACAGGACACGCTGCGCGAGCAGGGCGTGAACGTGCCGCAGACCGCCGCTGCGGCGCAAAGAGCCTTCGCGTAGGACCGCTAGTCGTACACGAAGTGCAGCAGCTTCTTGAGATCTTCCCAAGCCTCCCGCTTGGGCTCCACGTTGTAGGCCCGCAGCAAATATGACGGATGGTAGGTCACCATCACCGGGATATCGCGCCACCGGAACCACCGGCCGCGCAGTTTGGTGACGCCTTCCTTCTGGCCAAGCAGCGCGCGCACGGCCGTGCCACCCAGGACGCAGATGGCCTTCGGTTGGATCGCCGCGAGTTGGCGATTCAGGAATTGCCCGCATATCTCCATTTCGTCCGCTTCGGGCGTGCGATTCTCCGGCGGGCGGCACTTGACCACGTTGCAGATGTACACGTCTTCGCGCCGCAGCGGGATGCCCTCCTTCTTGGCCGTGTTCTCGATCATCTGGGTGAGTAACTGGCCGGCGCGGCCCACGAAGGGGATCCCTTGCGCGTCTTCGTCGGCGCCCGGCCCTTCGCCCACGAAGACCAGCGGAGCGTGTTCGTTGCCTACTCCGAAAACGATTTTCGTGCGGCCTTCGTGAAGCCGGCAGCGGCGGCAATCCCCGATGTCGGTCAGAATGTCGAACAGGGATTCCCCGGCCCCCGCCCCCTGCTCCACGATCCCCGGCCCCTGGCCCCCGGCCCCTGGGCCCTGGCCCCCGATCCCCGGCCGCCGGTACAGTGTCTTGATGCCCAGGTCCTGATAGAACTCCAGGTACCGCCGCAGCCGCTCAGCGTCCATCGGCGTGGTGTAAGGCCAGGCGCAGTTTCAGCACCTGGTCGAGAATGCGTTCGGCGATCTCGCGTTTGGGCGCGCGGGGCAGAGAAATGAGCTCTCCGGTGCGCAGGGCCAGCACGACTTCGTTTTGGTCGGATTCGAAGCCGATGTCGCTCGATCCGCCCACCAGGTTGCCCACCACCATGTCGCAGTTTTTGGATTCCAGCTTGCGCCGGGCCTCCTGCTGCAGGTTCTGGGTTTCCGCGGCGAAGCCGATCAACAGGCGGTCGCCTTTCTTGCGGCCCACTTCGGCCAGAATGTCGGGCGTGGGATCGAGCTCGAGCGAGATGCGCGCCGCCGTCTTCTTCACCTTCTGCGAGGGCACCGTGCCCAGATGGAAATCCGCCACCGCCGCCGCTTTGATCACAATTCCGGCGGGGCCGAGACGCTCCATCACCTTCTCGCGCATCTCCGCCGCCGTGCGCACCGGCACCACTTCCACCCCGTGGGGCGGGGCGAGATGCACCGGACCGGAGATCAGAATGACGCGCGCGCCGCGCGCCGCCGCCGCTTCCGCCAGCGCGTATCCCATCTTGCCGCTGGAGCGGTTGGAAATATACCGTACCGGGTCGAGCGGCTCCTGCGTGGGGCCGGCGGTGATGAGCACGGTCTCGCCTTCCAGGTCGCGGCGTTTCTTCGCTTCCCGCTCGATGGCCTCCAGAATCGCCACGGGATCGGCCAGCCGGCCCTGCCCGGTCATGCCGCAGGCCAGATAGCCGCTGTCGGGATCGACAATCCGATGCCCGCGCCGGCGCAGCGTTTCGAGGTTGGCCTGGGTGGCCGCGTGCTGCCACATGTTCACGTTCATGGCCGGCGCGATCACCACCGGCCCGGTGAAGGCCAGGTAGAGCGTCGTCAGGAAATCGTCCGCCAGGCCGTGGGCCAGCTTGGCGATCAGGCCGGCGGTGGCCGGGGCGATGGCCATCAGCTCGTGTTCCTGGGCTACGGAGATGTGCTCAATGGCGCTTTCGATGGCAAACAGGTCGGTGAGCACCTTGCGCCCGGTGAGCGCGGCGAAGGTCAGGGGCCGGACGAATTCCTGGGCGGCCGCAGTCATGACCGCCTGGACCTCATGGCCCTGCTGCATGGCCAGCCGCGCCAGCTCCGCCGCTTTATAGGCTGCGATGCCACCGGAAACTCCCAGAATGATTTTCATGACGGCCGCCGGAGGCGCCCGGCGATCAGATCGCCGGTTCCACGTGCGGGGGTTCCGGCGCCGGCCCCGTCAGGCTGTATTTCACCAGCCCGCGCCGCACCTCTTCGGTGGCGATGATGGTGGGTTTCTTGGACGACGTCGGCAGCACCGGCCGCGCCCCGCCCTGCAATTGCCGCGCGCGCTTGGCGGCCACGATGATGAACCGGTACGTGCTCTGCTCGGGGTCGTCCGGTATGGTGCAGTGGGCGTTGTTCCGTGGGGCTTTGTCAGCCATCTTGTCGATACCTCTCCAGGTCGAATGTCTCCAGAATGGGCCGGATCTGCTCCTCGATCCTCACCCGCCGCACCCGCTCCGCGCGAATGATCGCGCTCAAAACGGCATCGGACTGGGCCAGGTCGCGGTTCACCAGGACATAATCGTAATCGCGATAATTGCGGATCTCTCCGGCCGCGTCCTTCAGCCGTCTCTCGATTACGTCCGCCCGATCCTCGCCGCGCGCGCGCAGCCGCTCTTCCAACACCTGCCGCGAGGGAGCCAGGATAAAGACGGCGACGGCCTCGGGAATCCGATCCTTCAATTGTCGCGCACCTTGCACGTCGATGTCGAGTACCAGGTCCTGGCCCCGTTTTCGGGCCTCTTCGAGAATGCCGCGGTGGGTGCCGTAGTAGTTGCCGAAAACCTCGGCCGATTCCAGGAACTCGTCCCGCGCCATCCTGGCCAGGAACTCCGCGCGCGAGACAAAGTGGTAGTCCTCGCCGTCCACCTCGTTCCCGCGCGGCTTGCGGGTCGTGTAGGATATGGAAAACATCAGCCCCGGCTCACTAGCCAGCAGCCGCGTCACGAGTGTCGATTTGCCCGACCCCGAAGGGGCGGAGACGATGAAAACGGTAGTCATATCTCCCGAGTCTCTTCCCTGGGCAGCACTCTCATTCCAGATTCAACACCTGCTCCCGTATCTTGTCGATCTCCGACTTGGCCGCCAGCGCCAGGTCGGTCATGGTCAGCCCCAGGTCGCCCAGGCCGCCGGTCTTGGAAAGCACGGTGTTCGCTTCCCGGTTCATCTCCTGGAGCAGGAAATCGAGCCGCTTGCCCGCTTCGCCTTCGCCCGCCAGCAAAGCTTCCACCTGCGCGGCGTGCGTGCGCAGGCGCAGCAGCTCTTCGGAAATATCGCTGCGGTCGGCCGCGACTGCCGCTTCCTGCGCCAGGCGCTGCGGGTCCAACCCCGCGCCCTGGAGCAGGTCCGCCAGCCTCTCGCGCAGCCGCGTCTGAAAGGCGTCCACCGCGCCCGAGCGGATCTCTTCCATGCGGCTCACCAGGGCGCACACGTTGCGCCCGCGCTGGCGTATCTCCCCGGCCGTAGCGGCGCCCTCCCGCTCGCGGAAACGATTCAACTCCCGAACCGCCTCGGCGGCTGCCTCCAGAATCGCTTTCCCCGTCTCCTCGTCCGCGCCTTCATCGGCGGCGCCCGCGCTCAGCATCCCGGGAATGGAAAGAGCCGCGTTCAGGTCGGGTGCGCCTTCGATCCCGTAAAGCCCGGCGGCTTCGCGGAAGGCCCGCATGTAGGCGTCCAGCAGCGCCCGGTTCGGCACCGCACCGCCCACGGCCGCCGTCCTGGTAAACGAGACGCGCACCTGTACATGGCCGCGCAATACGCCGTTGCGCACCACCGCGCGAATGGCGCTTTCGAGCGCCTCCATCTCCGGCGGCAACTGGAACTGCATGTCCAGCCCGCGATGGTTCACGGTCTTCAGGGTGAAGACGATTTCCCCCTGCGCCGCCGTCTTCCTCACCCGGGCGAAGCCGGTCATGCTGCGCGCGCTCACAGGTCCACCACCGCGTCCTCGAACTGGAGCTCGTGGAGGCGCTGATAGATTCCTCCCTGGTTGACCAGCTCGTCGTGCGTTCCCGTCTCGCGGATGCGCCCCTTTTCCAGCACCACGATCTTATCGGCGCGGCGGATGGTGGAAAGCCGGTGCGCGATCACAATTACCGTGCGGTGCTCCATCAGGTTGGCCAGCGCCCTCTGCACCAGCATCTCCGATTCGGTGTCCAGATGCGAGGTGGCCTCGTCCAGCACCAGGATGGGCGCGTTCTTCAATAACGCGCGGGCAATGGCGATGCGCTGCCGCTGTCCGCCGCTGAGCCGCGTGCCGCGGTCGCCGATGATGGTCTCGTAGCCCTCCGGCAGCCGCAAAATAAACTCGTGGGCCAGGGCCGTTTCCGCGGCGCGCCGGATCGCTTCTCCGGGCGTGCCCGGCCGGCCGTAGGCGATATTGTTGGCCACCGTATCGTTGAACAGAAAAGTATCCTGCGCCACGATGCCGATCAGCGCCCGCAGCGAGGCCAGGCGCAAGTCGCGCACATCGCGGCCATCCACCTTCACGGCACCCGCGGTCACGTCGTAGAATCGCGGCGCCAGGTTGGCCAGCGTGGTCTTGCCGGCGCCGCTCGGGCCCACCAGCGCCACCACCTCCCCCGCCTTCACCTGCAGGTCCAAACCTTGAAGCTGGAATCCGTTGGGCGCGCCCGGGTAATGAAACGACACGTTCTCGAATGCGATTTCCCGCTGAAACTCGGTGAGCGTCCCCGCGCCGGGCTTCTCCACGATCTCCTCGGCGTGGTCCAGGTACTCGAACACCTTTTGCGACGCGCCCAGCGCCTGCTCGAAGATGTTGTGGATGCCCACCAGGCGCTTCACCGGCTCCAGCAGCATCACCAGGGCGAAAACGAAGCTGGCGAAATCCTTGGGAGTCAGGCTCCCCGCCTTGATCTGGTCGCGCGCGAACCACAGCAGCCCTACGATGGCCAGGGCGCCCACCATTTCGATCAGCGGCGACGCCAGCGCCTGCTGCCGGACGTACTGAATGTTGGTCCGCAGCAGCTTCCGCGCCGCTTCCCGGAAGCGCCGCGATTCGTAGCCTTCCGCCCCGAAGGCCTTCACCACCATGTGGCCGCTCAGCGTCTCCTGCAGAATCTGGTTCAAATCGCCCTGCTTGTCCTGCGTGCGGCGTGTAGTCCGCCTGATGCGCCGCCCGATCTGCCTGGTCGGCACGATAATGAACGGCAGCACCACCAGGCTGGCCAGCGCCAGCTTCCAATCTTTGCCCAGGACCACCAGCGTCAGGAAAAACGCGGCGAACAGTTGCCGCAGGAAATCCGCCAGGATGTGCGAAATGGCCAACTGCACCTTGTCGATGTCGTTCATGATCGACGACATCAGCCGCCCCGTGGAATGCGCCTCGAAGAACTGCGCGCCCTGCTTCTGCACTTTGTCGAAGACCGTGTTCCGCAGGTTGGTCACCGCCGAGAACCCGACGTAGTTCACCAGGTAATTTCCCAGATAGTCGCAGATCCCCTTGAGCAGAAACACGCCCAGAATGGCGAAGGCCACCATGCTCCAGACGTTGTGCATGGCGGCCGGGAAAAAGTCGCTCAGATACACCGTGTGGTGAAAGAGCGGATCGGTGTACAGGGACACCGGCTCGTCGGGCGCGCGGACATCGAGCGCCTTGTACAGGATCGGCCCTACCAGCAGCGCCATCATGCCCGTGGCCGCGCCGGCGGCGGTCATCAGCACCACGGCTCCCACCAGGTGCGCCGCGTACCGGCGCGCGTAGGAGAGCAGCCGCGACAGCTCTGTCATGGGTCGGGCCACGGCCTATTCTTCGATTTTGGCCTCGTCGACCAGCATCACGGGAATGTCTTCGCGTATGGGGTACACGCGATGGCACTCCACGCACTTCAAGCCGCTCTGGTCCGCCTTGAGATCCAGGGCCGCTTTGCACACCGGGCACACGAGGATTTCCAGCAAGTCTTTGCTGATCGCCATAGTGAAACCTTCAGTCTAGCAGGCCTTCATCTCCGCGCGCGCCTTCGCTACCGCCGCCAGGTATTGGCGCGCGCGCTCCTCGATGGCGTCGAAACGGCCCTCGCGCATCGCCTGGGCATCCACCAGTTCGCCGCCTACGGCCACGGCGCAGGCGCCGGCCTTCAGGAAATCGCCCGCGGTCTCCAGGTTCACCCCTCCGGTGGGGATCATCTCGATCTGCGGAAACGGCCCCTTCAGCGCCTTGATGTACTTCGCTCCTCCCACGTTGCCGCAGGGGAAGATCTTCACCACGTCGGCCCCCGCTTCCCAGGCCGTGAGCACTTCGGTGGGCGTCAGCGCGCCCGGGCACACCACCTTCCCGTAGCGCTTCACCATCTCGATGGTGGCCACCCGCAGGCTCGGCGTCACGAAGAACTCCGCGCCCGCCAGCATGCACGCGCGCGCCGTTTCGGCGTCGAGCACCGTGCCCGCGCCCAGCACCATGGCGCCGCCGAACCGGTCCGCCAGTTTCTCCAGCACGCGCACCGCTCCGGGAACCGTCATGGTGATCTCCGCCGCCAGCACGCCGCCGTTGTGAATCGCTTCCACGGCCTGCAGAGCGTCGCCGGCGCTGCGGGCGCGCACCACCGGGACGATTCCCACCCCGGTGATGAAAGCCAGGATCTCTTTGGCGTTCATGAGGTCTAAATTAACACGCGCCGGCCCGCGCGCACACGGCACCAAAAGGCCGCCGCCACGTCTGAAGCTGTATGGCACCCGGCAGCAACCGAGACCGTTGCGATTCGCAAGCCGTGCGCGCCCACCTGGAACGGATCCTCGCGCGGCCGCCGGTCCGGTCCTCTCCCGCCTTGCGCCGTCTCCTGCGCTACATGGTGGAAGAGACGCTGGGCGGCCGCGGCGCGTCGCTTAATGAGCATTCCCTCGCCATCGCCGTATTCGGCCGCGGCAACGGGTTCAACCGCCAGAGCGACTCGCTGGTGCGCGTCCACGTGCGCAACCTCCGGGCGCGCCTGGCGCAATACTATGCCGGGGCCGGCGCCGGCGACCTGATCGCCATCGTCTTGCCGGCCAGAACGTACCTGCCGGTCTTCCGCGCGCGCACGCCCGGCGCCGAGCCCGCGCCGCCGGCCTCCGGCTTCCGCTCTCCGGCCATCGTCGCGGCTTTCCTGCTGTCGCTCGCCCTCGCGTCGGTTTCCGTCTGCCAGGGCGCGTTATTCTATTGGCTTGACCTCCCAACAGAATCCGCAACAGGAAAAGCAGCCGCCGCGCGTTTCGGTGGTGGTGGTCTCCCACAACCGGGCGGAGTTTTTGCAGCGCTGTCTGGAATCGATCGAGAAGGCCGAAGCGCGCGAGACCCTGCAGGTCGTGGTAGTCGATAACGGCTCACGCGACGCGACCGGCCAGCTCGAACCCTGTTTTCCCCAGGCGCAGTTCATCCGCCTCCCCAAAAACTTCGGGCTCACCAAAGCCCTGAACATCGGCTGGCGCGCCGCCGACGCGGAGTATGTGTTCTTCCTCCACGAGGACACCGAAGTCGAACCCGGCGCCATCGTCCGTCTCGCCACCGTGCTCGACGCCCATCCCGAGGCCGCCGCCGTCTGCCCCTTGCTGGTCGACGACGGGGGCCGCCCCGCCCCGCAACTCGGCAGCCTCCCTCCCGACGGCAACTGGCGCCCCGCCGAGCCCCCTTCGAGCGCCCCCATGGCCGTGGATTACCCCCGCGGCGCCGCGCTCATGATCCGCGTCTTCGTCATCAAAGCCATCCGCCAGATCGACGAGCGCTACGGCCAGTTCGGCGCCGATGCCGATCTCGCCGCGCAGATCCGCAACGCCTCCAAGCGCACCCTGCTGGTCCCCGAGGCGCGCGTCCGCCACCACGGCCGCGCGGCCTACACCGCCCTCGAGCGCGCCGACTTCCTGCTCGCCCGCGCCGTCTTCCTCGGCAAGTACCAGGGCTTCGCCGCCGGCCTGCGCGCGCGTCTGGCATCGGTCTTCGGCCCGCTCTTCTCATTCCGCTTCGGCGAGCTGCGCTACACGGTGTCGGGTCAGAAGATCGACGGCACCCAGGCGTGAAAAGGGTCGCGATAGCCATGTCCGATTCAGCTTCCGGCAAACCTTCGATCAGCCACAAATGGAAAGAGATCTCAGATCTCCCGGAAGAACTCGATTCGATGCGGGACCGCGAGCTCGAGTCACTCTATGAGGTTTGGGTCAGACAAAAAGAGAGCATCGGGGACGACAAGCGGATTAGCGATTTCAACGCTGAACTTGCGCGGGAATGGGCTATCGAAACAGGCATCATCGAAGGAGTCTATACGCTGGATCGCGGGATTACCCAGACGCTGATCGAGCGCGGAATTGACTCGGCCTACATTCCGCATGACGCCACGAATCGAGACCCGGAGTTGGTTGCGAGGACGATACAGAACCACGCTGAAGTGTTGGAAGGCCTCTTTGCCTTCGTGACCGGCGAGCGTGTGCTCAGCACCGGGTACATCAAGGAGCTTCACTCGGCTCTTCTTCGTAACGTAGACTCGGTTGTCGTGTTCGATCCGTCCGGCCGACCTTTCGAGACGCGGCTTGAGAAGGGTCTGTATAAGACAATGCCCAATAACCCGCTGCGGCCCGACGGGGCTGTCCACGAGTACTGCCCGCCGGAACATGTGGCCTCTGAGATGGACCGGCTGGTCCAATTCCATCATCTGCATACGCAACGAGCCATTCGTCCACACGTTGCGGCAGCATGGCTCCATCACGCCTTCACACAGATACATCCGTTTCAAGATGGAAACGGGCGTGTGGCGAGAACTCTTGCAAGTTTGGTCTTCATTAAGGACGGCTTCTTCCCACTCGTGGTCAACCGGGATGACAAAGCGAAATACATAGACGCCCTCGAATCCGCCGATCATGGTGACTTATTGCCCCTCGTTCACTTGTTCTCACAAGTTCAGAAGCGCGCACTTACGAAGGCTATTGGCAGGGCAGTGGACATCAGGCCGGTTAGTTCTGTCGAAGAGGCGCTGGCGGCCACTCGCGACATGCTGGTGGATTTGGGCAGAATAGTTCCGACACAGTTCCTCTCGGCCAAGCGTTTTGCCGGCGTCTTGTTCGCTTTAGCTCAACAGAAACTCGCCGAAATCACTTCCAGGCTCAACGAAGAGATCGCGCAAGTCGATTCGACATTTCAGTTTTCCGCCGGAACGCTCAGTGGACCGCCGTTGAATGAGATCCGTTCTGTTGCCGAGAAACTCAAATACGAGCCGGATGTGAGCTTCCACGAAGCTGCCGTTGCCAATTTCAAGGCCGCGGGAATTCCCAGCAGAATCGTCGTTTCTTTCCACGGTGTAGGGGCAGCATTCAGAGGGCTCCTGGTCGCGGCCGCCTATTTCCAGGCTGGCGATGGGCCCGCTGTTCCGATTTCGGAAGACGTGTTTCGCATCAGCTATCAAGACCAGCAGAATGAAATCGCGGCGAGATTCCACAAATGGCTTGACGGCTGCATCGTCGAAGGAATCGCACACTGGCGGCGCACTCTCGTGTAGGCTGCATTCAAATGGCGCAGTTTCGTACGTTGCCACCGCGGTGGCGTGATTCGCCTGTGCCAACCCTCGCAGACCGCACAGCTTAACCCTTGTTAAATGCCAAATCCGATCCCCCCGCCGCTTCGTATACATCGCCAGAGGTGCATCATGCAACGACGGACTGTTTGCGGCATGGCCTTGCTTTCCTTTGCCGCGGGATCGCTCTTTACTGCCCGCCTGGCGTATGTCAACCAGGTGAGGGCCGACAGCAATCGCGTCTTCGAGCTTCGCGTGTATCATGCTGTGCCGGGCAAAGTCACGGCTCTGGAGTCGCGGTTTCGCGACACGGCTTCCAAGCTACTCGCCAAACACGGACTGAATGCTGTGGGTTACTGGGTACCCGACGATGCTTCCGCCTTTGACAACACATTCGTCTATATCGTGGCTCATCCCAGCCGGGAGGAAGCGAAAAAGAACTGGGACGCGATGCGCGCCGACCCGGGCTTTCAAGAGATGGTGAAATCCGAGCAGACCGACAAGCTGGTAGAGAAAGTAGACTCGACTTACATGCGTTCGGCGGATTTTTCGCCGATGAAGTAGTGCGGCGGATTTACTTCCATCTGAGCGGGCCTCAGACCGGAATGACTAACGAGGCTCCGCCTCAGACCGACGAGGTATATTTCCGCCGGGTCTGAAGATCGGGCATAATCCGGTAGATGGCTCCGGTCGACAGTGGAGAACTGCAAGCAGTTCTCGCCAATGATTTAGGCCGCCGAAGCGGCAGTCGATCCCGAGCGATCGGAGTCGTGCCGGAGCCAAAATGAGCGTATCACG